>JAGQXH010000045.1 GCA_020436695.1 Lewinella sp.
GGCTCCGTGGTACCCTTCGCCCCACTTGACAGTTTCAATCCTAATTTTCATGGATACCGCTCAGGAAGGCGTCTGCAATTACAATCAATTGAAGATAAAATAGTTAGCTCGGTTTTAGTCCGTGTCGTTTTATAATGTAGCAGGTCAAAGAACGTTGATTCCCCCAGTAAACCAAACTATTTTCGCATTATCAACAACCTGGTCTTCAATCACTTATGCCACATTTTATCACCTGGTCAAATAAATTACCGGGCGGATTACCGGATACAAATGTTCCGATAGGTACAAGATAAGCATTTTCTCTTATACGGAGTGGCTTTCGGAAAGCGGTTTTCAGCAATAATACGACCGATCTCCCGGGCTGCACTTTGCACCGCTTTTTTATCTTCCGTTTTGATCTCCACGGTGATCAGTTTGTTTTGGCTGCGCGTATACACCAGAAAGCCCCGGTGGACCGGGCACTTGAAGTTGTCTTCGATCAGCCAGGCATAACAGTACAATTGGGTACGGTAGGTAGAGAACACCTGTTCTTTGTACTCGGCGAATTTGTAATCCAGCGGAGCCATGCTACCGTCTTCCAGTTGGAGTACTTCATCCACCCGGCCGCGCAATAACTCATTGGTGAGATACTGGTCATCGTAGCGGCCGACCGCACCGATGCGCCGGCGCAGATAGTGCTTGTTGCGTTCCAGGCGCTCGTCGTGCAGATCCCGGCCACGCATCACCTTGTAGTGCTTTTCTTCGTATTGTGGAATGGTCAGCACGTGCTCGAAGTAGATGAAACGCGGGCAATACAGATACTGAATGATATGAGACGGTGTGATACTGATCATGAGTTTTAATTTTACGGTGAACGGTAGACGGGGCTTACTGCTCATAAAAACAGGGCCGTTACCTGGTCGGTCACCAGTTTGCGGTCGAATGCCTGCCCCAGGAGGATACTTTGTCGGAGGCCGGTTTTGGACATGAGAAAGATGTAGACCTTATCTTTGTCCGGATCCATCAGTTCTTCGATCTTGAGCCGTAATTCGTCCAGTTGATTGGCGTTGATCTCTCCGAGAAAGACCGACAATTGTACCCGGTACAGACCGGCTTGTTTACAAGCCCGGGCGATCTTGCTGCGGGCACGGTCTTTCTCGATGTCGTATAATACCCAGGTAATCATTTTTTGATGTTATGATGATAGGATACTGAGATGTGTAATGCCTGGGAGCCAACTTATGGGAGTACGTCGCGTAAGGGATGGAGGCATATCCTTCCCACTCTCTTTGGTCTTTTTCTTCTCTTTCGCCTGATGTCAGGCTTACTTTCCGATCAGCTCATTGGCAAAGCGGTGTGCATCCTGCTGGAGCGCATTGCTGCGGGTCTGATTGCGGCCCCGGTAGCGGATCTTATCTACTTCCAGGAACTGATTCAGTTTTTCGATCAGCAATTGCTTACCTTCCTTTTGCAGACTGATGCCATTGGCGATAACTGAAAAATGTTCTTCCCGGATCTGTTTACCGGAAAACAACCGCATCACCACCCGGTCTACGTTCACCCGGTAAGGTTCGATGAAATCGAAGACCATGCTTTTCTGATTGTAGTCATCCCGGTGCAGGAAGCCCACATACGGATCGATACCGGCAATGATCAACGCTTTTTCCACCCGGCTGTAGAGTACGCCGTAGCCATAGTTGAGAAAGGCATTGAAAGCATCGGTAGCAGGGCGAAAACTCCGGCCGGTAAATTGCCATTTGGGCGGCAGCGCGCGGCTCAGCGCCTCGAAGTACAGCCGGCCGGCAGTGCCTTCCAATCCACGGAGGGTATCGGCGATATCATCAACCCGCCCGGCCTCCGAGAGCAGGGCCACACTCTCCCGTAGCTTGCTGACCTTGCTGATGCGTTCTTCCAGAAAGTCCTGCTGTTTTGGGCGATGTTTTTTCAGGCGTTGCAGCAATTCGCCCTGGCGTTCAAGTTTGGAACCGATCCAGCGGAGCGTCCATTCCAGCCCGGTAGCACCCAGACTGGCTTCCAGCTGACGCTTTCGGATCAGCGTAGTGCTGCCCAGTTTGCTGTGCCAGATACGTCCGAGGGGGAAGCCGCTGCGGTCGGCAAAGATGATGTCAATATTGTGTTGCAGGGCCAGGGCCACGGCATCGGTGCTTAGTGCTCCGGCGGTAGTCAGAATAATGGAAGTCACCTTTTGGGCGGCAAAGTGGCGTTTATCGTACTCGCGCGAATCAGGCCGGGGTACGCGCACCTCAAAGAGGGCATCTTTGATGTGCAGGTAGGTACCGTAGGTGTTGAGGTAGAGCTGCATCCTTTTTTTTAAGGACAAAGGTCGGACGGGGCGGTGACAACTATTGTCAATGGTGATCTTGGGGTTGTGTAAAAAGTATTCTTGGGTAATAGTAGTCGAAATAATGTTTTGTTTCCCTTCGCAAGCCCCACTAACTCCCCGTGAGGGAGAACCGGTCCATCCCTTAAACAAAACATTATTTCGATCAAAAATGGTGCTTGCTACTTTTTACACCCCCCAAGTCTTCGCTCAAGATGACACCAACTCTACTGCCCCAAATCCACGAGAGACCGATTTGCCCAGCCCAATCCAGCGTGGTAATACGGCATTGGTAGTGAATTCGCCGGTAAAGGTGAGCATGCGCTGATCTTTGAAGTGGGTGCTGCGGGTTTCCATACGCGTTTGGGTGAGTATACGATGCTGGGGTTCCAGCCAAATACCCAGTCCTTTGAAAGCAGCCAGGATATGATTGCGTAGCAATTGGCGCAGTTTCTCTTCCTGCTCGCGGGCCGGGAGGTCGCGGTATTCCACGTAGTTCTTTTGGTTGAGCGCCATCCACTGGGTGAGGAAACGATAGGTGTGCAGATCACCGGAATAACCCGCATCTACTTCCCGGCATTGCAGGTCCTTGTGATCGAGTGGATACACCTCTCCGTCAATCTCCAATTGGTGCAACTGTAGGAAAAGATCTATCAGCAGTTGTGCCCCCTCACCGATGCCCAGCAAAGTGGGCACCTCCCGGAGCACCTTGTACTGCACCAGCGGATAGGCATAGCGCAGATCGCCGCCCTCCAGGTGGTTGTGCAATAGCGGGCTGTGCTCGCGAAACAGATTACCGAAGTAGCCGCGCAGCTTGTGCGCATCGCGGGTGGCCAGACGGATGTGCGGGAAGGTGAGGGTGGTGAGTGGTGTGGGCATGTGCAAACATTTATAATTGCGTAGCTAGATTCGATTCACCTACTTCGATTTGACTGCGTTCCCGGTTGAAACCGATAGGTTTTGTATACCATTCGCTCATTCTTTCAGGTCCAACGTAATAAATTATTACATTGGGATGATTCGGATCGATCAGCGGCAGTCCATCGCAATATTTTTGTGGAATGGCCAAAGTTCGTGCGTGAAAAGCGCGTTTATGATCTTTGTCAAAGTTCTCTTTTAATCTGAATTTTTCTTGCCGGTCGCGCGCATAAAGTCGGGCCACAAATGCCTGCCGGGCTGCTGTACCTTCCTGATCTTCGTTTTCTTCCCATTCTACAAATACCGTCGCTACATTGGGGCTGTCCTTGATCAGCCTGAACTGGCTTATAGATTTAGTATCATCGATGGAATTTAGATCGTATTGCAAATGCAGGATGCCCTTAAAAAACTGTCGGGAAGCATCATACGCTTTCCGGCCACCAAGTGCCATGAAATACTTTTCGACTAAATTAAAATATTCAGGTTCCGGAATAGCGTGATTTCCCAATGCCTTCCGAGCCTGAATATCAGTGAGACTATCATAAATCCGATGGCAATCACCAAAATCAAAAATATGCAAGGGGGATAATTTTCTTGCTTCACTGTTTTCACGATTAATCCTCCCTGCCACCTGTACTATGGAATCCACCGGACCAAGGTCTCGGAAACCCATGTCGAAATCAAGATCTACACCGGCTTCAACGACCTGGGTGGCCACCAAAACAGGCTTTTGTTTTCCATTTTTCAGCATATCCCGGATCTCCTTAATAATGCCGAGCCGGAGTAAAGGAAGTACATTCGTTGATAAATAGAAAACCGGATTTTTATTAGATCCGACCTGATCCGAAAGCAACTTGAATACCTCTATCGACCGATTGACAGTATTACACACTACCAGGCAAGATTTCTCATCGCTCCAGTGTTTTTGAAAAAACGGGAAGAAATCCACAGTATTTTCTAATTTTTCTCCCAGGTGAGGTATGATCTGTGTTCTTTCGAATTGCCGGAAGATAGCCTCCGGATCAGCCAGTAAATGATGTACTTTTTCAGTGGCAACTTCTTTTGTGATCGGGTGCAATAAATGCTGATCTGCCAGTTCAAAGATCAAAGGTTTGGTGGCTGTCATGAGTAAGAAACGGGTGTTGAGAAACCGACTCATACAGTAAATGACCGAGCCGACCAACGGAACAAGTTCGAGCGGAATGCTTTGCACTTCGTCCATGACAACGATAGCGCCGGCCAGATGATTGAATTTCAGTAACAGTTTATTCCGGTTAGTGATCATGGTTTGCAGGAGCTGTACAAACGAGGTAACTACAATATCCGCCTGCCAGGTATCCATCTCCATCCTTCTGGTGCTATAGTCTCTTTCTTCATCACTGACATTGTCGGAAGTATTACCGAAAATATCGGCATATTGATAATGGCCCAGAATTTCTGCCGCTCCTGGTGGAAGTACTTCCCGGTAGGCATCCAGGGTCTGCTCAATGATGTTGATGAAAGGCAGGCCGACAATGATCTGAGGATGGTGGTCTAGTTTATTACGCATGCGTAGCGCAAAATCCAGCGCTGTAAACGTTTTGCCGATTCCGGTTGGAGCGGTAAGCAGAAATAGCCGCTTTTTTAAAATATCCGGTAACTCCAGATTGGCAACCGCCTCTGCTCTGACCTGATTGCGCAGCCTATTCTGGAAATTGTTTGCACGTACTTTTCGGTTTAAGAATGTATCTACGGCCAGCGGCGGCAGTGATCGTGCCTGCCTGACTGCCGTATCGGAGGCATCGAGTTTATCTCCTTCAATAAGTAGAGAAAAAAGGTAATTGACCAAGAAATAGTGGTGGATATCCGGTTCTCTCCTAATCCATTTTTTCACCCATTTCGATATTACTTTACCTGATGGGAAAGATAGCTCAGCTTCAAGACCTGAAAATTTCAGCTCATTCTCTATTTGGGCGATATGCGGTAAAACCGTTTCAAGCTGTAGTTTAAAATTCGCTTCCAGGTCTTCTCTATCGTCGTAATTGAGCAAACGGTCGCTTTCGCCGTTGTCCGGTGTAAAAAGATTGCGATGATGGCATAACACTACGAAATAAGCTATGTAAGCCAGCTTTTGATCAGCTAACCAATCATGATTAAGAAGACAAACCGCTCCGAAACGGGCGTGTGATTTCAGTTGCTGCTCTTCTGTGCTGTATCCCTGGTCCAGCAGGTATTTTTGAAAATAGGAAATATACTTACCCAGATCATGTAGCAGGCATATTTTTTTGTTGATCTCTTGTAGCTCGCTGCTGGTCAGATCCGGGAATTGCACCCCAGGATAGATACGCTGTTTGGCCTTATTCAACACCCCAAAGGTGTGATCAACGAGTAACTTACTGCCACTGCGTTGCCCCCTTTCATCTGTTTTTGCATGCGAATAAAATACCGGCATAATGATCAGTCTAAAAGGACAAATGCTTCCTGCGTTTGGGCATTATCTATCCTGTAATGAGGTACTTTTAATCTGGCGCACAGTTTACTGCCATCGGTAGTATATACGATACGGTGCATCGCGGCTAATTCCCGGTCGAAATCATCAATAAAAGCCGCAGGAGTCAAATCTTCTTCGATTCTTATTTTCTTATCCTTATCCAATTTTAGTGCAGCAACGTCATCCGATAATACGGCCGAGCTAAGACTGATGTATTCTTCCAGTTCCTTGCGCTCTTCTACTTTCATATCCAGGCGAGTATTTCGCAATGCAGCATTGAAATTAGCCACCCCCAGGCTTAGATTATAGCTATTGCTCCTGACTTTCAACTGATTGGCTATTTCATCCATAAGTTGGTCCTGATCACCGGCCAGATAAATGCGGTAGATCAGGTCTTCTTTTCTCGGATGGATGGGCATTACCAGCTCGAAAGGCGTTTGTATGCGGCCTTTCTGTCCGCGAAAGTCACTATCACCCAAGATCTTCAGGAGATTCAGGCGATGAAAAGATTTTTTAGCGGGGCTCAACAAGCCGATACCGAACTTCAGATTTTCCGGAGCTAACTCCCGGTAATAACTATCACGAGGTCGGCCTAGAATGGCAGCCACTATTCCCATCATGGTCGTTCGTGGCGGAAGTGTGAAACTCAGGGCCGTATTATTGGCATAATATTTTCGAAAATGCGCTTGTTTCCCGACCAGGTCGAAACTATGCATTCTCATAGGAAAAACGGTTTTGTAGATCTGCGGAACGTTTGATGTGTACCGTTTTGATCGGTTTATCCGGACCAGTTTCTAATTCGAGAAGGTTGGTGAGGAGACCGAAATTCAGGGAAAGGTCAGCCAGGCCACGTACCTCTTTATCCGGAATATCATCTTTGGGTTCTGCGGAAATATAATTGCGCAGATCGCCGAAATGACCGTTATAATAGCCGTCATTATAAACGATCTCTACGTATAGTTTGGGGTATTGGTTCAACTTGGAACGGGTAGGATTAGCGGATAAGCTGTTCCATATTGCGCCTCGAAATAGCTCCAGGTCGGCATCGGTGAGTCCTGTCGTTTGAGAAGCTGCTTTATTGATCGAGCCATGAAAGCCCAATAGGCTATATTTTACCCGGTAATCCTTCCCAAAAGTACTGCTATCATCATTCATAATGGAGGAGATGGTATCCGAATCCAGCAGATATACTTTATTGAAAGAATACCCCCAGTTCATCTGGATCGGCCCGGTCATAGCCCGATTGAAACCCTCCACCGCAAATGCACTGCCGAAGAAGCGGATATCGATATATCTTTCGCGGACCAGTCCACTGAGGATAGCGCGATTGACGTCCCGGTTGGCACTTTTACTGATCAGTTTCTTGATGGTGCTTTCTGCATCCTTCTCTTTGATCTTCTCATATACTTTATATAAATCCTCATCATTGATGACGTTCTTCATTTCTTCTTCCTGATCCCAGATCTTTGATAATATGGAGCCGAGCCGTTGATCCATTTTTACTTTGGAATCGCCTTCCATATCGACGAATATGTCATATCCTTCCTGCTTGAGAAAATCCCGGATGTACCGTTTGACGCGTACGTCAGTGACCAGGTTGGTTTGCGTATCGTAATCCATCCGGGGTTTGTTTTCCTGGTCAGGGTCACCGTTAGGATTGCATTGGATGGCCTCGTAGAGGTAGAGGAAATCGGCGTTATTGCTTATTGCCATGGTAATAGCTGCGTTTAGTTAAATGTAGAGAAATTTGGTTTTTATTGTGAAACTTTCCAGGTTTGCGAAACCTGGAAAGTCTTTCAGGCATCGTCTTCGGCGCTTTCTTCCTCCGGCTTGCGCCGTATCCGGTAGGTATAGCCGGACAAAATGAAGAATAGCGCTTCACGGCTATCCATTTTCCATCGATTGAAATCAAATCGGCGATAGAAACTATCCAGCGGCCACTCGACATCCTTGCTGATGAGATAATGCCTACCGGCTTCTACAATGCTGCTGGCCAGTTCGTGTATGGCGCGTTGGTCCATTCCGTTGTAGTTCAATTTGTCCAGCATATTTTTTTTATGACCTTTTTTGCTTTGCTCTCGCACGATCCGGCTTAGCGCGCGCCCTAGATAGAATAGAGCTGTTTGATCCTCATTATAATCGAGCTTTTCCAGGAAGGCCCGTTCTTCCTGGTCAATAGTTTGCGGTTCACTCATGGGCGTAGTTTTTAAGGGTAATGAAATCTGGTTCAGTTGTGACAGCAGGCGAATAAACGACTGATATTGGACGACTGCATCACGCAGTGCAAAATCGAAATTGGGTTGTGGGAAAATATTGGTAAAGGAGCGATAGCGCTCAAAGCGATGGCATAAGACCAGATCGGCAAAATGCCGGAAGAGGTGCTCCCGGTCAATGGTTCTTTGCTCTAAAAGCGCCGACAACACTTGCAGCGCTGCATTGATGTTTTCTTTGTCTTTCCTTACCGGTACTGATTTGTAAAAGGAATATAGATTGAAGCCGGTGCGTTGGTTTAGCCAGGGGGCAAACATTTCGTTCAGATCCCCGATCAACTTAAATATTTGCTGAAAATGTAGTTTGCTGACGTCTTTAATGGCGTTTCCGACTTTGAAATAATTTCCATCGGAGTCAATGGCAATGAAATTCAGCCAATAGAAACCGTCAACCTCTGTATTATCTTCCAGATAATTAATAAGATTTTTCCAATTCTGATGTCTGAATAATAAGTCTGCACGTTTGACGAATGGTCGTATTTCTTCTGCTTCTAATTCTTCCTGTTGGAAAAACTCAGGAATGATGACATGACGAATATCCGCGATGTCAGTAGTCATATGATCTAAAAGATAAGAAGATCCCCGGTCCAGAAATAATTCCGATTGAGCTGAAAGCTGATAATTTTTTCCGAAGTTTTTGGGATCAAAACCTCCGGCATAATTGCGGGTGGTCTTTACAAAGAATTTATTGATATTGTAGCGACCGGAAAACTCGGCCTCCCGGATATCGTCGGCCAAGATTCCGGTAGCATAGCATACTTTTTCTGCTTGTTTCTTATTGGAAGTTGCCTCGGGAAAAAACTTAGCACCTATAAAATCTTCATATCCTTCCAATTCTCCGAACGGCCTTTGTTTCCACCCGTTCCCTGAGTCGGTGATCATTGCATACAATAGGACCAGCCGGTCAAGGTTACCCAATCCTAGCTCTTCCTCCATAACTTGAATACTGACTTTGGCTTTATCATTGGTGATAAGGGTATAAAATTGTTTGGCCAGAGGTACAACGCGCTGCAAGGCTTGATATAGATCCGTATGCTGAAATTGAGAATAGTCTTTGTCGATAGCCTCAATGAACTCGCCTTTGGAAGGATACTGGCTGTCTTTGTCGGGTTTGCCAAAGAGGGTCTTAGCCAACTGTTCCGGTTTTTTGGCATCTACGCATATATAGATGGCCTTATTGTTGCCACCCTGTATTTTGATGCTTCGCCATCCTTTCAGTGCATCGATATGTTCACTATATTCGCTAAGGTTATCCGTTGAAAGAATGACTTCTTGTTTGTCAATATTGAAATCAACTCCCAAAACATATAGTTTCTTCTTCTCCCACTCGCTTTCTGAAATCTTAGCCGGGCTGAGAATATCTTCCCAGGCATCGCGGCCGGCACTGATCTCTTTACCGATCTGGTATATGGTTCTTAGCATGATGCTATGATTTTTAATGGTAGCGCAAATCTAAGGCAGGTGTTTGTCAACTATTGTCAGAAGGGAAAGGTAGGTGCTAGATTGTACGTATTTAAAAATAAGAAGTTCCATTAGGGTTTATTTAGTTGAAATTGAACTATTACTAATTTTTGTTGTATATTTGTATTGGAGGCTTTGCTGAGCAATCGGCATTGCCTTTTCTTATTTAACATATACTATACTCCATACCTCCATTTCCTTGAAATCGCCTATTTCCTTAATCGTTCTGAATCTAAGTCCTTTTACTAATTCAAGAAATGGATCAAGTTCTTTTCTAGCCTCCTTCACCATACCATTAAGTCTAAATCCCCAGCAAAGTAGATATGCTATCAAATCAGCCAATTGTACTCCTGTGGTTAAATCGCTATGAACAAAAAAAGGCTCTGGAATAATTAGGTTTGATCTTTGACGGCCTTTAAATGTTTTCTTGAAGTAGTTCTCAATTTGACCAATAAGAATATGGCTTTTTGCTTTTTCAAGTTCATCAAAAACCATAATTCCTAAAGATTCATGTCGGTCCTCTAAGAAGTAAAAATATCTCTCAAATAAATAAACATAGTCCTTCCTAAGTAAGTCGTCAGGTGATACTTCCACTATCTTTCCTGAAGATATGGATGCAAAAATTTTGCACCGGAAATTGGAGATGGCCTCTAGTACATCGGATACAAAGTATAGCTTTGATTGCGCCAATGCAGTAAGTTCTTTTTGATTTGCATTACTACCACATTCAAGGCACTTGCAAGCTAGACTTCTTCTTTCTTCAAGAAGAATATCTGGTAGTTGTTGAGCCAATCTAAAGGTCTTTCTCTTGAGAATGGCTTTTGCCTTAAGTTCTCTTTTCCCTTGACTATATCTTTTTCCAAAATGTTTAATTTCAAGATTTTGTACCTCTCTTATGAGATTCCATAAATCTCTATCCTCAACAGCAACTCCCGCTATCACTTCATAAGGGCTATCATTTAAATCATGCCCGCTTTCATCAATAAAGAGTAAATAAGCCATTATTAAATCTTGTATTTTTCTATAATCATTTTGGTGGTAACCTTAAAAGAATGATAGGAGCAGACAATTACAAGGCCTTTTTTTATTGGATAATATTCTCTGACTCCTACGTTCATGATAAAATTTCAATTCTAGTTGTAGTGAATTTATACATTCATTATAAATAAAGTAATTTCTGTAAATATAGTTCCATTACTCTCAATGAAACAAATTTTTTGATGTTTTTTTGTGGAAAACAATATCTAAAAGTATTCGATCTGATTCGGCGCATAACTGGCACGGTTAGGCTTAAGCCATGTCTACGGCCTATTCCAACCCATACCCACCACCCATCCGTTCCCGCAAATAAGTCCGGAATGCTTCTGATCCTTCCACAATTATCTCCCCCGGCAGCCCCAGCACGAAACGTCCCACGCCCCGAAAATTACGCACCGTACCGTCAAAATACATGCGCCCTTTATGCGAGCGCAGGAAGGGGCGGGCATCCGGGTATTCCTCCACCATAAGTTGGTAGGCGCGCGTACTCAGGCACAGGCGCACCGGCAGCCACTCCCGCCCGCTTAGGCCGAACAAGTCGGTGGCATAGCTGGCATGATCGCCGGTAATACGTTCGCTCAGCGGCTCCACTTTGCCGATCCGTTCTATCTTGAACTGCCGGTAATCCTTCCGGTCCAGGTCATACATATACAGATAGGTATACCCCTCCTGAAACTCCACCGGCTCACCGTAGGCATTGCGGATCTCGCCGTCGCTTTTCAAGTAATTGTGCAGGCGTACGCGCAGATTGCCTTCGATGGCGTGGCCCAGTATGCGGATGTGCTCGAAGACCTGTAGGCGGTTTTGGCTCTGTACCAGCGGGGCCAGGGTGAATTGCTGATTGAGCTTATGCAGCAGGCGGTCGCGGTGGGGACTTTCATTGGGCAGTTGCCAGAGCATATCCTGTAGATAGCCGGCTTCTTCCGGTGAAATAAGATCGCTATCCCGCTGGTAATCTACATGTAGGAAAAAGCGGTTATGCTCGTCCTTATCGATGAGGTAATCCAGCGATTCCAGCAGTTGGATGTAGCGGTAGACGGTGCGTTCGCTGGCATCCAGGAGTTTGGCCAGTTGGGAAATGCTGCGATAGGGCCGCTGGCTGAGGTAGCGGATCAGTTTGAAAATGCGGTAGAGCTTTTGTTGGTCTTTCATAGGGTGATTTTGGGTTTAGTAAATCATCCTTAATGCAGTCAGCGGGACCGCATCGAAAGATCAAAATAGGAAACTTTACCAATAGTTGGAAATACCATTGCCATACCTAAGAAATTTAGGTATATTTACCATGCCTAAAAATCTTAGGTATACGAGCTATGGCCAATAACAAACTCTACAAAGGTTCTCTTGCTACCATTATTCTCCGGTTATTGGAAGAAAATGACCGTATGTATGGTTATGAAATATGCCAGCGGGTGAAAGAACTGACCGAAGGTAAACTCACCGTAACGGAAGGCGCACTTTATCCGGCTTTACATAGATTGGAGGGCGATGGATTCCTGCAGGTGGAATACCAGGAAGTGGACGGTAGAATGCGTAAGTACTATTTACTGACGGAGGATGGCCATAAAGAAACGGCGGATAAGATGGCGGAACTGGAAGCTTTTGTGCGGCAAATGCAGGTATTACTGGATTGGAAACCGGGTCTTGCTTAACTGTACATCAAAGACATGCATTAACGATGGAAAAACAATTAGATCAGGAACAGATCCGTGCCCTCTTTGATTTCGTAAACCGGAAGCGGGTGCGCTACTACGACCTACAGGTAGAACTGGTCGATCATTTTGCTTCAGCTATTGAAGACATCTGGCGTAAGGAACCTAATCTGCCTTTTGACAGTGCGGTGAACCGGGTTTATAGTCAATTTCCAATTACGGGTTTCGCATCGCTGATCGATAAACAGCGGAAGGCTATACAAAAAGAAGCCTGGCGCTGGATCTTCCAAACGTGGAGAAATTATTTCGGCTGGCCAAAGTTACTCTTGGCAATCGCCGTTATTTTCGCGTTGCGTTTGGTCTTTTATTTGCCTATACCTGCAAACTGGATCTTTGTAAGCAGTTTCTTTCTGGTCATGGGCGGCGGTTTGTGGACGCTCTATTTCTCAAAACGCGGATTGAAAAAAGGTGGGAAACAATTTTTAAAATTGGAAGCCACTTATGACGCTATCTCTCATTTTCTCAACGCGGTTAACGCAGCTTTTTACGTTTTAATGTTCGGCCAATTGGAAGCATTTCCCAATTGGGCGGCCTGGCTGTCGGCCATTTTTTTTACTTACGCCGGCTTTTTGATGTACATTCTTCTCTTTCAGCTTCCCAAGCGGGCGCATGCAGAATTGAACCGGCATTTTCCTCAATATGCGTGACCGGACAAACTTACCCCGGAAAGCATCAAGGACCGAATAACCACCAACCGCAATCTCTTTCTCAAAATTCTATAGACCATATTCCGATATTTCCTCCATTCTTACTTACTTGCACCATGCAATCTGTCCGTCCGCAACAAGCTGTCTTTCTAACGGCGCAGTGGCGTCGTCTGGCTATGGCCAATTATGAGGTCGATCCAAAGGTCTTGCTGCCCTATCTTCCGCACGGAACGGAACTGGATACCTGGCAGGGCCGGCACTATGTCAGCCTGGTTGGGTTTCTGTTCCTGGATACGAGACTGAAAGGCCTGGCTATTCCCTTTCACCGAAATTTTGAGGAGATCAATCTGCGTTTTTATGTACGGTACAAAGATCCGGTGTTGGGGTGGAAAAGAGGGACGGTTTTCATTAAAGAGATCGTTCCCAAGGCGGCGATCACACTGGTGGCCAATACGGTTTATGGCGAACACTATCAGACCATGCCTACGCGGCATGTCTGGGAAGAAGGAGGCCAGAATCTGTTCGTGGAATATGCCTGGAAACATCGACGGCTGTGGCAACATTTGCGGGTATGGGCCAATCCTGAACCTACGCCTCTGGAAAATGAAAGCGAAGCGGCCTTTATCACCGAGCACTATTGGGGGTATGTACAACTGGCAGGGACGAAAACCACCGAATACGAAGTAGAACATCCCTCCTGGCGCATCCATGAAGTGAGGAAATACGAAATTCAATGTGATGGAGCAGCGCTGTACGGTCCGGCTTTTGGAGAAGCGTTATCGGCAGATCCGCTTTCCGTTTTTCTGGCGGAAGGATCGGAGATAGTGGTGCGGGCAGGCCGCAGGATACAGGCTTAGTTGATAAGATGAAAATATTGCCCGAAATATGGACGGTTAATGAATAAATGCATGTAGCCGGTTTCGACTTCTCAAACTAACTAACTGACAACCAATAATTATGTTCAAACGCAGAAATTTTCTTAAAAAGAGCTTCCTGGGCGCCATTGCCCTGAGCACCGCAGCAACCGCCTGCCAATCTGAAGATACACCCTCCGGAGAACCGGAGCCTCTAAATAATTCCAATCCCAATTCCATAGCCGGCACCCCGGTAGTGATCGCCACCTGGCCGCACGAACCGGCTACCGCCGAGGCTATGCGGGTGATCACGGAAAGCGGACGAGCCGTGGAGGCGGTTGAAAGCGGAGTGAAAGTAGTGGAGGCGGACCCGGACGATACCTCCGTGGGGTACGGCGGGCTGCCCGACCGTAGCGGTGTGGTCACTCTGGATGCCTGCATCATGGATGAGACCGGTAATGCCGGCAGTGTCACTTATCTGCAAAATATACTGCATCCCATTTCGGTGGCCCGTCTGGTAATGGATGAAACGCCACACGTGATGCTGAGTGGAGCGGGGGCACTGGCTTTTGCCAAATCAAAGGGATTTGAAGAGACCAATCTGTTAACCGAAGGGTCTAAAGCCGCTTATGAGAAATGGCTGGCCGATCATCAGGACCCAGCCGTAGACGAAGATCAGCACGATACCATCGGTATGCTGGCCATCGACCGACAGGGGAATATCAGCGGAGCCTGTACCACCAGCGGGGCCGCATACAAACTACCGGGCCGGGTAGGAGATTCTCCCATTATCGGTGCCGGCCTTTTTGTAGATAATGAAGTTGGTGCAGCCACAGCTACCGGACTGGGAGAACTGGTAATGAAAACGCTGGGATCCTTCCTGGTCGTGGAATTGATGCGTGGAGGCGCCAGCCCGCAGGCTGCCTGCGAGGAAGCAGTACGCCGGATATCAGAAAAACATCTGGCCGGTATGAGCTCACCGCCTCAGGTTGGGTTTATTGCCATCAATAAAAAAGGAGAACATGGTGCTTATTCGCTGACCAAGGGATTCCGGTACACCATTTACCAGGGAGACGCGAATAAAGTGCTGGATTCTGAATTTGAATTAAAATAGCCAAATAATCGCAGTTGTGTGGTTCATGTACCGATAAGACCATCTTTTTAAAAATCAGCTATCTTTAGCTACTAAACTGGATATTCATCAACTATACCATTTTCTTTATCATATTGGTCAGGGTGGTTTATGTCTTTATTCTTGATACGAACTAATTGCCCTTAATAAATTAGCAGAAAAATGACTCCTCCAGTTAAACCCGCCATCACTATCGAAGGCGTGATCCAGGAACTGGATCGCATCATCGACTGGTCCATAGATCAATCCAACCGCATCGGTTATTTCGCCTGCCTGTATAGAAAGGTAACGGTAGCCGTAAAGGAGGGCATTGCGAACAATACGTTTGAAGATGGCCCTCGCATGGAGCGCCTGGATGTTATTTTCGCCAACCGTTTCCTGGAAGCCTTTCGGCAATATCAGGCTAAAGAGCGTTGTACAAAGTCCTGGCTATTGGCTTTTGAGCAGGCGATGTTCTGGCGGCCGTTGGTCATCCAACACCTGATGCTGGGCATGAATGCACACATCAATCTGGATCTGGGCATTGCCGCAGCGGAAACGGTGAAAGGAGGATCTATCGAAGATATTAAACCAGATTTTTTTAAGATCAACGACCTGCTACTTAGTCTGATCGATGGTGTGCAGGATCAACTGGCGAGCATTTCCCCACTCATGCGCCGCCTCGATGTGATCGGGCAATTCGATGAGATGATCGCCGGTGCCGGTATCGACCTGGCACGCACACAGGCATGGTCAGTTGCGCAGGCGTTTGCCGCCATACCGGAAGCAGAATGGGACGATAAGATCGCCGAACTGGATGGGAAAATACTTCGTACCGGTCAGCGTATCCTGCAGCCTGGCAATGGGCTCCTCATACAACTCGGACTGTTCGTTATCCGCCTGGTGGAATTTCATCCGGTGAGTAAGAAGATTGAGTTGTTAAGGTGAATTGGCTTCATTGCTTCATTGATCCATTACTTCATTGAGATGACAACAATGGATCAATGGAACAATGATGAAACAATAGATCACATGATCGTCAATCCAAACTTAATCTGCTCATTATTAGATGATGAGATTTAATCGACTTACTACTATCTACCTCGGCACCTCGATCTTCTGCACAATATCCCGGATCACATCTTTAGCCAGGTAGCCTTCCATTTCCCGCTCGGGAGTAAGGATGATGCGGTGATTCAGTGCCGGATAGGCAACATACTGGATATCGTCAGGAGTTACGAAATCCCGGCCCTGGATGGCCGCAAAAGCTTTGGATGAACGCAGAATGGCCAGCGATGCCCGCGGTGAAGCACCCAGGAAAAGATCGCCGCTGTTACGGGTATGATGGACGATGGCAGCAATGTAATCCAGTAGTTCATCCTTGATGTAGACCTGTTCCACCAGTTTACGGCATTGCCGCAGTTCATCCGGATGGAAAACCTTTTTGACCTCCTGGGCCTGTCCCATGCTAAAATCATTGCGGAAGCGCCGAAGAATGGCCTGTTCTTCTACCAACTGTGGATATTCCAGATTGATCTTGAGCAAAAAACGGTCGAGCTGGGCTTCCGGAAGTTTATAGGTTCCCTCCTGCTCGATGGGGTTTTGAGTAGCCATTACAAAGAACGGGAATTCCATCGGGTAGGTCGTACCATCGATGGTGACCTGCAATTCTTCCATCACCTCAAACAGAGCAGCCTGGGTCTTGGCCGGTGCCCGGTTGATCTCATCGATCAGAATGATCTGGGAGAAGATCGGCCCCCGGTTGAAGGTAAACTCCGAAGTTTTCATATTGAAGACCGTCGTACCCACCACATCACTGGGCATCAGGTCGGGCGTAAACTGAATGCGGGAAAAACCCACATCAATGGTGTGGGCCATTAATTTGGCCGTAAGGGTTTTGGCAATACCCGGTACGCCTTCAACCAGCACGTGCCCACCGGCATATAAGGCTACGAGCAGTTCATCGATAAAAGCATCCTGCCCAATGATCACTTTATGTAGTTCTTCCCGGATGCGATCACTGGCTATCTGTACCTTGGTCAGGTCCAGACGCGGACGGCTCCAGATATCCGTTACGGGTTGCTCAGGTTTATCTTCAGCAGAGCGGGAGGGGACGTAATCAGGATCGAATTGATCCGGGTCGTTATTTTCGTTCATAATAATCTTATTTGCAATGCCGATAAAATTGCTCCATTGCCTGATGAAATTCTATCAAAGTATTTTCGGTTACAATACTGGCACCTTTTATATTGTCGTGCATCAGCATCACTTTATTCACCGTTTCAGCATCTACTTCCGAGCGCTGAATGAGTTTTGTTTTGTATTCCTGGTCCAGATTAAGGCCCTGTAAGTGGTATTTCTCCCGGACAAAGTTGCGGAAATACTGCATTTTTTGCAGCGCCAGTTCCTTGTGGTTATTTTGCAAAAAATAGAGGTGCCCGATGGTGGAAAGGAACTCCAGGGATGTATTCACATTCTTTCGCAAAATGGGGATCACCCGTTGCCGGCGTCTGGACAAAAACAGCATATACAGCAAAATACCGGCCAATAAGAGATACCAGGCCCAGGTAAGCGGCGGCTTGGACAGAATAAACTGCAGTGGACTCTCCGAACTCAAACTCCGGTTGTAATTATTACCGTACATGCTGCGATCATTGGCCGCCTGCCCCATACGCTCAGAAACTCCACTGTACTCATCCCAATAGATGGGACCATCTTCCAAATGAGAGAAAACCCGGTCGATATATTCCAGATTGCCTTCCTTCAGCAGGTAATAATTGGTAAAGGCCAGCGGAGTGCTGTGTAAATAGAAATTGCCCTTTCCGTAAGGACGTTGAGCAAAATTGATCAAACTGTCATTCATGCGGCCGATGGGTACCAGTCCTTCTTCCAAGCCACAGAAGTAGTAATCTTCAAAGTACTTCCAGGAATAATTCATAACTCCCTGCCGGTCTCGAAAAGTATAGGGCGTACCCTGCTTCATGCTCAACTTCTCATGCTCAAAATTGGCCCGAACAGTAGTATCGTAGATCGATGACAATCCATCCCACCAAATGCTGTCACACTCTTCGAAGTACAACTCAAACATCAGGTCAAAAGGCAGTATCCTGGTAGCGATCACGGCCTGATTGCCGTTGGCGACAAAATCAAGCAGACGCTGTACATCGGATGGCCGCAGGTACATGGCCGCACCGGTAAAAACGTAATTGGCGTGGGCACTGTCGCCCGCCGACAGCGGCAGACCAGTGACAAAACTGTCGCGGATGATGTGCAGTTCTTCATCCGGAAAATAATCCGTCAGCAATCTGGCCAGGAGTGATGTGCCATAAGGATCCTTTGAGTCAGGATCATAGGTCTCCTGCCAGTTGTATTGATTGGATCTAAGCAGCCACCCCAACAGCAGCAACAACACCAAGCCGATACCTACGAGCCATATGACGCGGTTGTTCTTCATGAAGCTGCAACTTGATGAACAGAAGAGTGGTGCTGGATAAAGCGCTCAAAACGGGGTTCTATGCCGGCAAATGCATCAGCATCCAGCGGGCGGTTGCCGTACCAGGACTGCTCAAAAATATAGGTCAGCGAACGAAATTCGTTGAAATCGGCATGAGTGCGCATTTCGCGCAGGTATTCCCCGTTGGTTTTATCCACCTTCCACTTGATGAGCTTTTTCAACGACAGTTCTTTCAGAGCGGCAAGATAATACAGGCGAACGGCCAGGGTGAAATCGCCGGCATTTTTGGCCTGTTGGATATAATCATCCATATCCGCTTCGTGGATATTCTCTTCGATCTTGCGGATGTCGATCGTGCCGGATTCCCGTCTGATCTTCTTGTTCTTTGCCGAATTTCCATATCCGAGTATCGACCAGATGAGCAGGGCGATGATGATCACGCCACCTGTGATCAGTAAGAAGCGGGCCAGGGCCGTTCCGGCTCCGATCCCAAAAGTATTGCTACCTGATCCGTAATTTCCGTTTCCCGGCTCCTCTATTTCATCTGTTCTTCTCTTCCGCCTGGATGTTTTCCGGTCGTAATCTATACCGCTGACCGTTTCGGCCCATTTGCTCCGGTCAAAGGGCCTGGTTTCGATCTCCGTATCCAGATACCGGTCTTCCGGGGTATAGTCCTGGCCGTTCCCGGGCAAGTTCCAGAGAAACAATAGTAAAAATATCGTGCCGAATTGTAGTCGCAATACTATTTGTTTATATCGTGGCTTTCTCCCATTTACGCAAAACACAGGTCCTATTCCTTAGCCATTCCACGGATCTGCTTGTTCTCACCAAAAGTCTGCAATAACTTTCGTAGGGTACGCGCTTCGGTGGCTTCCAGCCGGCTGTGATAGAACAGTCCGAATGAAGCGATCATCATCGACATAACGCCGTAAAGCAGGAAGATATATAAAAATGTCAGCATCACTACGCTGATGTTATTCATTGTGCCCGGATCAAAGTTGATAATCCAGGTAACCAATTCAAAAAAGAACTGTCCCAGGCCAGTATCCGCCAGCGTGGCGAAGATCATACCCGTACAGAAAGTAAGCAGCAACAGCCCCATGGCCTGCCAGTAGCCAGCACCCAATAGTTTGCTACTTCGGGCAATACCAGTCACCGGGTCGATCCGTTCCTGAAAGCAGGTATACATCCAGTGCATGATCACGCCGAAAACAGTGATGAACAACAGCATGCTCCATCCATTACCCAAATGCAAAATGAGAGACATCAGGATACCGCCAACCAGGCAACTGACCAGTCCTGCCCAGGTAAAACGCAGATCTCCGCCCTGCATTTTCTGCAATTGCCAAAAAATAAAATAAGCCATGGTCGCGAAAGCCAGCGCATTATAGATCCACATGACCGACGGTTCACTTCCGGTCAGTAGGGGATGGATGGATTGTATGACGCCAAAGCCGTCACCGGCATAGTAGTACATTTCCTGAGGAGAAGTATTACTAATCCCAAAAGCCAGCAGGCAATAGACGGTAGTCAGGCCCAGCAATACCATGATCATCTTCCCAAAAATGGACCTGAATAGTAAGAATGAATCGGCAAACAAGGTGCCGGTGCTTTTGATACCGGTAAAATCTATGCGCAGCAAATTATCGGGCGGCAACTCTTCTCCATCGATATTCTTTTTCCTGAGCACCTGAGCCCGGACGGAAGGATACCAGACAAAATAAACCAGGATAACCAGGAGACAGATCAGAATGAAGATCCCCCTTACAAAATCGGGCGTCTCCGTATTCCTGGTCAAAAAACCTTCAATAAAACCGGCGATGATGAATAAGGGAATGGTGCCCACCATCATCTTGATACCCCGGCGGGCCGAACGTTGGAAAGCCTGGGTACGGGTGTAGGTCCCCGGGAATACCAGTCCGCGTCCCATAGTCGCCCCCGCCGCACCGGCAATGATAATGGCCGATATCTCGAGCGTTCCGTGGGTCCAGATCGTAAGGAAAGAATCCAGAAACAGGTCCCGTTCAATGAAAAAATATTGAAAAGCACCAACCATGAAGCCCGTACGGGCAATCATGACCATGGCCCCGATAGACAAGAAAACACCCAGCACAAAAGTGAGAAAGGCCACAAATAAATTGTTGACGGTGATGCCCATTGACATCCCCATCGGTCCCATTTCCTTATATACCCGCATGGGATCTCCATCGGCGATGTTGGTCAGGGTCATTTCAATATAGGCTTCTCCGAGTATGACTTCGGCAAAGCTGGAATCGTAAATGCTAGACAAAACGCCAACGCCAAAAGTGAATAGAAAGACCAGAAAAGACAGCAGCAGATCACGACGTGCTTCGTACATGAGGCCCGGCAATTCATCGGTCCAGAATTTGAGGATGTTTCCCCAGCGCGACTTCCGGTGCTTGTAAATGTTGATGAACACCCGCTGTGCAAGGCCGTTAAGATATACCCGGACTGAGCGATTAGGATAGAAGGTACGCGAATAGGAGAGATCATCGGTGATCTGTACAAAGAGATCGTTAAGTTTGTCCGCCCGTTTATGTTGCCCTTCCAGGAAACCTTCGAATTCCTTCCACTTTTCCTGGTTCTGCTCAATAAAATTCGTCTCGCGCATGTTGGGGTATTATGAAGTTGTCCGCTGTCGTACTCTACCCTACTAAAAATCGGGCAGGGGTAAATTATTAGGATTGATCTGCATCCAACGCAAAAATCGGATGACCAGATCAAGGAATACTTGAAAATTTCGCTTCCAAACTCTGCGTAGTCCTTCGCGAACGATATCGATTCCTCTGCGGGAGAAGCTATTTTCCTTATAACCATGATTTTTCACCGCAATCGCTTTCCCTCGCAGATGTTGATGAAGTCCGACATTGGCTACCAGAGCATAAGCGATGCTGACCAAGGCCACCAGTTTTTTAAGTTTATCCAGGTCTTT
>JAGQXH010000460.1 GCA_020436695.1 Lewinella sp.
GCCGTACTGGCCGCGGCCGCCTACTTTGGCTACCGGTACTTCAACCAGAGCGGTCAGACGCAGGTAGTGGTGGAGACCGTCCGGGTGAAAAAAGGCAATATCACCAATGAGGTTTCTGCTACCGGCACGGTCGAACCGGTGGAGCAGGTGGAAATTGGTACCCAGGTTTCGGGCGAGGTAAGCAAAATACACGTGGACTACAACAGTGTGGTCAAAAAAGGACAACTGCTCGCTGAGTTGGACAAATCTAACCTGAAAGCCGCGCTTTCGGACGCTGAGGCCAGTTATAACTCCGCACTGAATGAGCTCAATTACTACAAGCAGAATTACGAACGGCAGGAGAATATGTACAATGCGCAGGTGATCAGCCGGGCCGACTACGAGCAGGCCGCCTACCAGTTGAAGAACGCTGAACAGGCCGTTACCCAACGCAAGTCCAGTCTGGCGCAGGCCCAGACCAACCTCTCGTACGCCAACATCTATTCTCCGATTGACGGAGTGGTGCTGACTAAAGATGTGGAGGAAGGACAGACCGTGGCGGCCAGTTACAGCACGCCTACGCTGTTCACGATTGCCCGTGACCTGACCAAGATGCAGGTAGAGGCCGATGTGGACGAGGCGGATATCGGTGGCGTGAAGGAAGGACAGCGCGTTAGCTTCACGGTGGATGCGTACCCCGATGAAGCCTTTGAAGGGGTAGTGGCTCAGGTGAGGCTTGGCGCAACGGTGACTTCAAATGTAGTGACCTATACGGTAATTGTTGCAGCAGATAACCCGGAGCTAAAGTTAAAACCAGGGCTGACAGCTACCATTGCCATCTACACCAAAGAACTGAATGATGAAACAGTGCTGGAAGCCAAGGCGATCAATTTTACACCCGACGCACAATTGTTGACTCAATACTATGAACAACAGGGCCTGCCGCCGGATACAGGAGCTCCGGCCGGCGGCGGCCAAAAGATCTGGGTGAAAGAACCGTCGGGCCTGTTGAGCCAGAAGGAAGTGGAGCTGGGTGAAAGTGACGGCATCAACTACCAGGTACTGAGCGGATTGAACGTGGGAGACGAAGTGGTATATAATTTGAAAGAAAATAATCTGGCTCCGGCAAGCGAAGTGACGGGTGACAGCCCCTTCATGCCGAAGCCTCCAGGAAGAAGATAATGGAACAGGCAGTAATTCATACCAGTGAGCTGAAGCGCGAATTTAAGATGGGCGATCAGATCGTCCGGGCGCTTAAAGGCGTAGACATTACCATCAGACAGGGCGAATTCGTGACCATCATGGGATCCAGTGGCTCCGGAAAATCCACGCTGTTGAATATCCTGGGGTGTCTGGATCGCGCTTCGGAGGGTGTTTACGAGCTGGACGGAGCGGCGGTAAAAGAGCTGTCGCGCAACCAGCTGGCCAGGATCAGGAATGCCAAGATCGGGTTCATTTTCCAGTCGTACAACTTATTACCCAAGACCACCGCACTGGAAAATGCCGAACTGCCGCTGATGTACAACTCGGGGATCTCGTCGAAAGAACGAAAGGAACGTGCTATAGCGGCACTGACCAAGGTAGGTCTGGCAGACCGTCTGGATCATACGCCGAGTCAATTGTCCGGTGGGCAGCAGCAGCGGGTGGCCATCGCCCGGTCTCTGGTCAATCAGCCGGTAGTGTTACTGGCCGATGAAGCTACCGGGAACCTGGATACCCGCACCTCCTACGAGGTGATGCAGCTGTTCCAGGAACTGAACGACAACGGGATGACCATCGCATTCGTGACCCACGAACCGGACATAGCCCGCTTCAGCAAGCGGACCATCGTACTGAAAGATGGCCATGTAATTAAAGATGAACCGGTCCTGAATCGCCTGAATGCGAAGGAAGAACTGGCCAAATTACCAATAGCGGACTAAGTCGTAAGTCTATCAGTCAATAGTCGTAAGTCATTCCTGCATGCACTACAGTTTGGCGGAATAAGGTGAAATTATTAAGATCGAAGATGGCATCTTATGACAATTCCGGCCAAAGCAGTTTACCTTAAGCAATGACCTGATCGACTGATGACTTACGGCTGATGACTTACGACTGATGACTTACGACTAATGACTTACGACTAATGACTTACGACTGATGACTTACGACTGGCCGACTAAAAACTTAAAGAAATGAACATCGTCAATCTCATAAAAATAGCCTCCAACGCCATCCGGCTGAACCGGACCCGGGCTTTCCTGACCATGTTGGGGATCATTATCGGGGTGGCATCGGTGATCGCTATGCTGGCGATAGGAGAGGGCTCCAAAGAAAGCATTCGGAATAATATTTCCAGTATGGGTTCCAATATGCTGACCATCCGACCGGGTGCCGGTATGATGGGGGGCGTCCGGCAGGGCCCCGGCGATATGCAGTCGCTGACTATGGAAGATTACGAAGCGATCCGGGATGAGGCCCAGTTGGTAACCAACGTCTCCCCCATGGTCAACAGCAGCGGGCAGGCCATCCACGGAGCCAATAACTGGCCCACGTCGATCTATGGTATATCTCCTGAATATCTGGCCATAAAGGTTTGGGGGCTGAAGGAAGGAAGTATGTTCACTGCGCGGGAGATCAAAAGCAATGCCAAAGTAGCCGTACTGGGCCAAACCGTAGTGGATAATCTGTTTCCCGACGGTAGTTCTCCTATCGGACAGACCATTCGTTTCAATTCCATTCCGTTCAAAGTGATCGGTGTATTGGAAGAGAAAGGAGAAAGCACTTTCGGACAGGATCAGGATGACGTCATCATGGCACCCTATACGGCCGTGCAAAAGCGCATTCTGGCCAGAGATTACCTGCAGTCGATCGTAGCTTCCGCCATCAGTGAAGATCAGGCTGAAGCCTCCGTGGAGGAGATCTCGGGGATTTTGCGGGAAAATCACAAGCTAACCAATGGAGACGAAGATGATTTCAACGTTTTCTCACAGGAAGAACTGATCTCCACTTTCAGTTCCACCAGTGAAATGCTTACCGTTTTGCTGGTCGCCATTGCCAGTATTTCGCTGATCGTGGGCGGTATCGGGATCATGAATATCATGTACGTCTCGGTGAAGGAAAGAACCCGAGAAATAGGCCTGCGTATGGCCGTGGGAGCCAGAGGAAATGATATCTTAATGCAGTTTTTGATCGAGGCGGTACTCATCAGTATCACCGGTGGGTTGATCGGGGTGTTTTCGGGACTGGGAGCTACCAGGCTCGTGGCACAATTTGCCGGATGGCCAACCAGCGTGACTCTGTATTCGATCGTGCTGTCTTTCATCGTGTGTACCATTACGGGGATCTTCTTCGGCTGGTACCCGGCCCGAAAAGCATCTTCATTAGATCCCATTACTGCATTGAGATATGAATAGTGCAAACAACCGGCGGTATATCATCCTGCTTCACCTACTGGTGTGGATGATGTTATTGGGCTTCCCTTATTTATTGTCCGGGCAGTCTATGGAGTTTACGCAATTGGTGAAACGGTCCTGGATACCGATGGCCATGTATGCGCTGTTGTTCTATGCCAATTATGTTTACATCATCCCCAGGTTCCTTTTTCATAACAGGCTACTCCAGTTCATCATCATCAATCTGGTACTGGTGGGCTTACTGCTCTGGTTTAAACAGGGCGTAGTGAACGATCTGTTTATCGATTCGGGGCCGCCGCAACCCGGCGGTACAGATAGGCCGAGGCCGCCGAGGGGATTGTTTGTATACATCGATATGCTGTCGCTCATCGTGCCGATCATGTTCGCGGTAGCGCTTAGTATGGCTGATCGATGGAAAAAAACGGAAGCGATCAGAAATGAGGCGGAAAAGGAAAAATTACAGTCTGAATTAAAACATCTGAAATATCAGTTGCAACCCCATTTCTTTTTCAACTCGCTGAATAACATTTATGCAATGGTTGATGTGTCACCCGGGAACGCAAAAAAAGCCATTCACAACTTGAGCAAGTTGATGCGCTACTTTCTGTATGAGACCAATGAGGAAAAAGTGCCGCTGAACAAAGAGATCGAATTTTTGAACCGGTATATCGATCTGATGAAGTTGCGCTTTTCCGACAACACCCAGGTGAACACCCATTTTGCTGCTGATATTCCACCCGTAGAAGTGGCACCCCTGTTATTCATTGCCATCGTGGAAAACGCCTTCAAGCATGGCGTGTCGGCTACCCGGCCTTCCGTCATCACTTTTAGCTTGTCGGTTAAGCCCGGGGAGATCGTATTCACTTCCGACAACAAAAATTACCCCAAAACTTCTGCCGATAAAAGCGGCTCCGGCATCGGCTTGGAAAACCTGAAGAAACGTCTGGAGCTTATTTACCCCAACGCCCACCAGTTATCTACCCATATCGATGAGCAGGACAATTACAAGCTGTCATTGAGTATTACCGTAAACGATACACGGCAGATAGTTGATGAGTAGCCGTGCACCGCATATTTTTTTAACCATTAAAATCATTTGAAAATGAAACAATCTATTTTTATGACCTTGTTGCTGGTATTTGCCTTCAGCTTTGCTAACGCACAGAATACCAGCCGAAAAGGAGATGATCGGGCTCCCAAACAGGAATATGAGCAGGTACGATCTGACCTGGACCTCTCCAAAAAACAGGAGAAACAACTCAAAGCCCTGTACGACAAACAGCAAAAGGAATTTGATAAAAGGAAGACTGCCAAGGGCAATGATCGTCCGGCGCCTCCCACCGCCAGAACCGGAAATGATAAGGCTGCATTCACCCGGGACAAGCAGCCGCAGGCCAAACACGATGAGTTTGAAGCCGAAGTGAAAAAAGTGCTGAATGATGAGCAGTTTAAAAAGTGGAAGAAGATGAAAGGGGAGCGGGAGAAGATGGAGGATGCCCGGCCGAAGCAGTGAAAATATAGTCGTAAGTCGTAAGTCGGCCGGTCGTAAGTCTGACTAACGACTGAACACTGACGACTGTAGACTAAGGAATAGAGTCTTTTCATCATAGTTGCGGGTTGTAGGTTTGCCTGAACCTACAGTCCCGCAACGCTATTTTGAGTGTATCCAATACATTGCGCATGAGCACGAAAATTAAATGCCTGGTAGTAGACGATGAACCTATGGCGCTGAAGCTGATCGAAAGTTACGTGCTGAAAACCCCGTTCCTGTCGCTGGAAAAGAAGTGTGCCAATGCCTTTGAGGTCATGGAATTTCTATCGGATCATGAAGTCGATCTGATCTTTCTGGATATTCAGATGCCGGAATTATCCGGGATCCAGTTGTCCAAAGTATTGCCGGAGCATACACGGGTGGTGTTCACTACCGCATTTGATCAGTACGCCGTGGAAAGCTATAAAGTGGATGCTCTGGATTATCTGCTGAAGCCTTTCAACTACGAAGAATTCCTGCACGCAGCCACTAAAGCGCAAAAATGGTTTGCCTTAAAGCGAGAGGAGGAAAAAAATCCGGTGGAGCCCGTCAAAGACTATTTTTTTATTAAATCGGAATACAAACAGATCAAAGTCAAATTTGAAAACATCCTGTATATCGAAAGCCTGAAGGAATACCTGAAGATCTGGGTGACCACCCAAAAGAAGCCGCTGCTCACATTGATGACCCTCAAGAAAGTGGAAGAAGAATTACCGGCCGATCAGTTTATGCGCATCCATCGCTCCTACATTATCGCCCTCGATAAGATCGATACCGTAGAAAGAAATCAGGTGATCATCAACGATCAGCGGATCACGGTATCCGAGCCGTACCGGCCGGCCTTCCACGAGTTTCTGGAGCGGAATTCCCTGTAGTATTGTCATCACAACCGGCATGGAGTGGAGCGCAGCCAGTTGGAATGAATACCCAACCCTGATCAGTTAAGTACCCGTCTTTGGAGATAAAGTGGTTATTGATGCTCATGATGGCATTAACCGTAAAAGACGTTTGTTATGAAAAATTGGGTTTATCTCACCGCAATCTCTTTGTTATTATTAAGCTGTTCCAAAGAGGAGACCTCGTTGCAACCGGCGAAGCTTGTTGAACCGATTGCCATGAATGTTTTCTGCCAAAATACGCCGAATGATCCATTGCGAAGTATCGAATATGAATATAGCGATGGGAAGCTGGTTATGGAGACTACCACACAACAGGGAAATGTTCAAAGCAGGATCACTTATGACTATAATCCGGACGATCAGCTTATCTTGGAAACGTATGAAACCAATTTTCAAAAAATAGCAAAGACCTTTATCTATAATGAGTTAGACCAATTGGTGAGTATAAAATATAACATCACCAAATTTGATGGTAATGGTCTAGTTACAGATGAAAGCGAAAGAGAAACTGCTTTGGAGTACGAAAATGGGCTGTTGGTTAAAGAATCGGAGTATTGGGGAGGATTTATAACCTATGAATACCAATTTGGTAAAGTGATTAGCCGGATAGATCATACAGCGACGGGAGAAAAACACCATATCACCACCTATAAATATTCCGGAGATCTGCTCATTGAAGAAAAAAAAGAAAATAGTACAGGCGGGGTGATCTATCTGAAAACGTATGAATATGACTTTCGGAACAGATTATTGGCAATTCATGACAGGGGAAATACTATTGAAGAAAATGAATATCTTAATTACAAACTGATTGAAAAAAGAACGTATTATTTCGGTATCGATCCTGGATTTGATGTTTGTTATGGCAACTACATTTATAGGTATGAATATTAACGCCCATTTCGCTTTAACAAATTATGGAAGTGGGATTCTGACATCAGCAATTTCTCATGTGCAATAGTAAACCGGAATTTAGCGCTCTCCGAGCGCGTGTGACACAGAAAAGCGTGCGCTCGGAGAGCGCTTCACGCCGGTTTTAGTACCGTTTACATAAAAAATCAAAGGTTTTCCAAAGGTGACTTCATTGGAAACCGCCTTTGGAAAACCATTTACTAAAACGAAGGGAGTTATCGTTATTCAACAATAAACTTGCCTTGCATCAGCGCATAGTGGCCCGGGAAACTACAGATGTAATCGTAGGTGCCTGGAGCAGGAG
>JAGQXH010000461.1 GCA_020436695.1 Lewinella sp.
AGTGATTTAGCAAAACCACATCGCGGAAGACTTTTAGCCTACGGCCTACCACTAAAATTAGTCAATACTACATTTAGGACTTTCGATAAAAAAGCTTATGTTTGTCATCAATACTACATTTAGGAATGAAATAAATGAAAAGATATCCACTAGGCGAATTCGAAGAGATTGTGCTGCTCACGGTCGGTGTACTTTACCAGGAAGCTTACGGAGTGGCCATTAAAGATGAGATCGAGAAAAGGCTCAAGCGAAAAGTTAGCGTGGGCGCCTTGCAATCTGCCCTCCGTCGAATGGAAAAGAAAGGTTTTATCGTTTCCCGTTTCGGGGAAAGCAATAATGAAAGGGGAGGGCGGAGAAAGCGCTACTTTTTCATCACTGCACACGGTAAAGAAGCACTTGAACACGCCAGAGATGTAAGAAATTCTCTTTGGAATGACATTCCCGATGTGGCCCTGGATCTCTAAAGACCAAGTATGATAAAAAAGTGGGCAGAGCGTTTTTTTGAATGGTATTGCCATCCTGATTATTACGAGGATATCAGAGGTGACCTGGATGAGCTTTACCGGCGACAGACGGTTCGGCATTCGGATCGTCGGGCAGGCCTGGTTTTTGCCTTTGAGGTACTACTGCTTTTTCGACCTTCCATTATCCGGCCATTGCAATGGCCATTTCTTACAAATACATCCGACATGTTTAAAAATTATTTCAAGATCAGTTTAAGGAATCTCTTTAAATATCCCTCTAATACCCTTATTCACGTACTGGGACTGGCTCTGGGATTAACAGCTTTTTTGCTGATCGATCAATACATCTCCTTTGAGAAAAGTTACGACACTTTTCATCCCGGCTCGGAGCATCTCTTCCGACTGACTACTGATAATGTAAAGGACGGGGAGATCCAGGTGCGGGATGCCATGTCTTTCGCTCCATCCGGAAAGGCGTTACAAGAAGAACTTCCGGAAGTCATAGCCTATACGACTACCCTCAAACCTGGTCAGGGAGATGTCATATTCAGGAAAGGAGAGATACCCGTGGAGGAAAATCAGACGCTTTTGGTCGATTCCGGTTTTTTGCAACTTTTCGGATATGCTGTACTTGATGGTGACAAAACCACCATGTTGCGTGAGCCCGGTAGCATTGTACTGACGCGCTCACAAGCCGAAAAATATTTCGGTACGACCCAGCAAGTAGTGGGGAAGACGATAGAGGTATTAGGCATCATCGGCCGCCCTTTTGAAGTAACCGGCGTGATCGAGGATGTACCGAAAAATACGCACTACGGCTTCAATACTCTCATTTCGCTGAGCACCATGCAGGAACGCATTCAGAACGATGCCTGGAACGGTTATAACTACTATACCTATCTAAGATTACAACAAGATGCCGATGTGGAGGTCTTGCGATCAAAGCTGCCGGCACTAAGCTACAAATATTTGGGAGAAGAAACCAATTTGCAGTTTAATTTACAAGCCGTTGAAGACATCCATCTGTATTCCGATTTCACTTTTGAACCGGAGATCCACGGCAGTGCCAAAGCGGTTAGTTTTTTATCGCTCATTTCCATGTTTATCCTCCTAATCGCCTGGGTAAATTACATCAATTTGTCGACTGCCCGTGCCATGGAGCGAGCCAGAGAAGTAGGATTGAGAAAGGTAGTGGGAGCACGTAAAGGACAATTGGTTGGGCAGTTCCTGATGGAGTCTTTACTCATCAATTTTGGAGGGGCCCTGCTGGCCTTGTTTTTGGTAATACTGTTGCTTCCCTATTTTAACGATTTGGTGGGTAAGGATATTTTGATCCAACCGCTTACCAACCTCAACCTTTTGCAGAAGCTGTTCTTTTTCTTCCTGTTCGGTACCGTGGTCACCGGTCTCTATCCGGCTCTGATGATGTCCTCTTTCCGGCCGATCGGTATTTTGAGAGGTAGTTTTGGCCGAACCAAAAAAGGTGGTGTGCTGCGCAAGACACTGGTGGTATTTCAATTTGCCAGTTCGCTGATATTGGTAGCAGGTACCGTCATTATCTACCAACAGATCCGTTACATGACCACCCGGGATATGGGCATCGATACCGAACAGGTGATCAGTTTCCAGAATGCACCGGACCGGGACAAATATGAGGCGTTCACCAATGAATTGAGAAGACTGAACGGTATTGCGGAAGTAGGCGGCATTGGTAGTCGTCCCGGAGGTGGCAGTTCTGAGATCAGTTCCAGTAGTGGAGGTATTCAAATAGTGGGTAAAACCGACCGGTTGGAATCCACTATGTATGTCAATGATTTTGATGATCACCTGATGAAAACCCTGGACCTGGATGTATTATACGGCCGGAACTTTGACCGTGAAACGGCGGCAGATAGCAACGGCGTAATCCTCAATCTCTCCTTATTGAAAGCGCTGAAGGTAGATGATCCGACCTCCGTAGTCGGAGAATATGTACGATTTGGACGGGACCCGGAAAATGACAAATTCCCTATCGTGGGAGTGGTCAACGATTATAATCGATCCTCTTTAAAAAGCCAGGTGGAGCCAACTATTTTCTTTTTTAATCAAAGACCGGCCGCCTCGGTGATCAAATTAAATGGCCAGAAGACTGCTGCTACCATCGATCAGATCCAACAGGTCTGGAGCCGCTTTTTCCCCCAGGCTCCATTCACCTATTCTTTTCTGGATCAGCGTTTTGAACGACTTTACATGGAAGACCGGAAGTTCGGTCGTTTATTCCTGAATTTCGCTTTTCTCGCCATTTTTGTGGCTAGTATGGGCCTTTACGGATTGTCTTCCTATCTTTCTCTGCAACGCACCAAAGAAGTGGGGGTTCGTAAGGTGCTGGGAGCTTCGGTAAGCAACATCGTATTATTGTTCTTTAAAGATTTTGTATGGCTAATTCTGATTGGAATACTTCTAGGTCTACCCCTTACTTTTATTGGGATGAATGACTGGTTGAGCGGCTACGCCTACCGGATCAACTTTCCCTGGTGGGTGCTCCTTTTAACCGTAATCATGATCACGTTGATCGCTTTTTTTACCGTAAGCATTCAAACCTTGAAGCTGGCCCTATCGAATCCGGCAAAAACGATCCGGCAGGAATAGGGCATATCGAGTAGCCGGTATTGGGTATTGACAAGTAGCAGAATGCATCTAAATACCCAATACTAACTACCTAATGCCGTCAAATCAGATCAATTTTTTTCTAAGAAACTATCATTCCGGGTAAGTTGAAGTCCTTACTTTGGCGTCGATACTCTATAGAAACAAAATTGACTGATGACATCTAAAGCAAGCAACACGCAAACCATCGGCGTCATACTCAACGGAGTAACCGGCCGTATGGGAACTAACCAGCATCTCTTACGCTCCATTGCCGCTATTCGCCAACAGGGTGGAGTAAAGACACCCTCCGGAATGGTCATTTACCCGGAGCCGATCCTGGTCGGACGAAATGCTAACAAGTTAGCCGGATTGTGCAAGCGTTCCGGTATCGAGAAGATGACAACCGATCTGGACGAGGCATTGGCCGACGATAACAATAAGATCTATTTCGACGCCCAGATCACCGGACGTCGTTACGCCAGTGTAAAAAAGGCCATTGAGGCCGGTAAACATATCTATTGTGAAAAGCCCAGTGGTACGACAACGGAAGAGGCTTTGGATCTCTACCATATCGCCAAAGCTGCCGGTGTCAAACACGGAGTAGTACAGGATAAATTGTGGCTTCCGGGCATGCTGAAGCTCAAAAGACTGATGGAAAATGATTTCTTCGGTGAGATCCTTTCCGTACGTGGAGAGTTCGGTTACTGGGTCTTCGAAGGGCATTCTATCCCGGCCCAGCGTCCTTCCTGGAACTATCGCAAGGAAGACGACGGCGGCATCATCGTTGACATGCTTTGCCATTGGCGTTATGTACTGGACAATCTTTTCGGAAGTGTAAAAAGTGTATTCTGTCTAGGGGCGACTCACATTCCGGAACGGATCGATGAGATGGGGAAGCCATACAAAGCTACTGCTGACGATGCGGCTTATGCGGTATTTGAGTTGGACGGTGGTGTAATTGCTCAGTTCAACTCTTCCTGGACCACCCGTGTACGGCGGGACGATCTGCTCACCTTGCACGTAGACGGTACAAAAGGTTCTGCTGTGGCCGGTCTGCGGGATTGTGTGATCCAGCACTACGGAAATACACCTAAACCGGTTTGGAACCCGGACATTCCGCAACCTATCGATTTCTACGAAGACTGGTCGAAGGTGCCTTACCAGGAAGATTTTGACAACGCTTTTAAAGCACAGTGGGAGTTATACCTGCAACACGTTGTGCTGGATACTCCTTTCCCCTGGGATCTGCTGGAAGGCGCAAAAGGAGTTCAACTGGCTGAACTCGGGCTGGAAAGCTGGGAAAAGCGCTGTATGTTGCCGGTAAAAGACCTGGTAGGATGAATAAAAAAGTAGCATTGATCACCGGTGGAAGCCGCGGGATCGGTCTGGGCATCGCCCGGGCACTCGCCGCTGAAGCCTGGGCATTGGCCATCAACGGCGTTCGACCGGAAGAATCTGTACAACAAACCCTGAACGAATTGCGTGAGACGGGCGCAGAAGTAATCTATGTACAGGGTGATATCGGCGATGGAGAGGACCGCGGCCGCATGATCCGGGAAGTGATCGATCACTTCGGTTATTTGAACGCGCTGGTCAATAATGCCGGTGTAGCGCCAAAGGAACGGAATGATCTTTTGGAAATGTCCGAAGGTAGTTATGACCGGGTAATGGGCATCAACCTGAAAGGGACATTCTTTCTCAGCCAACTGGCCGCCAGGGAAATGGTAGCCAGGAAGCAGGCTGATCCGGATTTCGAGGCCTACATCATCAACATTTCTTCCATCTCTGCCACAGTAGTTTCCATTAATCGGGGCCAATATTGCATCTCCAAAGCCGGCATGAGCATGGTGACCCAGCTATTCGCGACACGTCTGGCTCCGGAAGGTATACCCGTGTACGAATTGCGCCCGGGAGTCATTAAAACCGACATGACCAGCGTCGTCACGGAAAAATATGATAAGCTGATTGCTGAAGGACTTACCCTGCAACCACGTTGGGGATTTCCCGAGGATATCGGTAAAGCGGTCGCGGCTTTGGTAAGAGGGGATTTTCCGTACTCCACCGGCCAGGTAATCATGATCGATGGTGGGTTGACGCAGGCTCGATTGTAGAACCATTTAGACTTTCTAAGTTTTTAAAACTTAGAAAGTCTTTTACATAATAGACTAAAATGAAAAACCGACAACTGATCTGGCGTATTTGCTGTAGTCTTGCCATTCTGCTGATGGTATTGGCCTTTTCTCCGGTATTTATTCCAACGGGTGTCATCAGCCCTAAGCTGATGGGAATGCCCTACACCTTATGGTCGGGCATATTGCTGTGCATCGTCATGGTAGTGATCACTTACGTTGCTACGCTGGCCCATCCTGGAAGGGAAGAGCAGCCGACCGACGGGAACGCATAATTCCCACATCACCTAACAAACAGAACACCATGTTACAAGCTTTACTTATAGTTGGGACTATTTATCTCGCCATTTTGATCAGTATCTCTCTTTGGCAGCGAAAAAAAGGATCAGATAGCAAATCCTATCTGCTGGCAGGTGGCAGTCTCGGTACCGTTCTGGGTATGTTTACCTTCGCGGCCACACTGTTCAGTACCTTTACCCTTTTGGGTATGCCGGATCTGTTTCGTAATAATGGAGTAGGAGCCTGGACTTTCCTGGCTGTTTCGGATATGGCCATGATCTTCGGAGTGATCTGGGCCGGATTCTATTTTCGCAAAAAAGCTTTGAAAAGCAATTACTGGGGAATGGCCGGTTTTTTAAATAAGTCCTATAACAATCGCTATGCCGGATTGATCGCTTTTTTTGCGGTCTTTGTTTTTCTGACCCCTTACGTAGCCATTCAGATCAATGGGGTATCCCGCTTCATGAATCAGGCCTTCCCCGATTTGATGCCGGTCTGGCTGTGGTCCGTATTGATGGTTGGTGTAATGATGTTGTATAGTGAGATCGGGGGCTTAAAAGCGATCATTTATAATGATGCAATTCAGGGCCTGATCCTGTTAATGGTGATCTGGATCGTTGGCCTGAGTTGTCTGAACAGCGTTGGCGGGCTGGAAGAAGGATACCGACAACTGGAAGCGCAGGATCCTGCACTCTTATCCACCCCCGGGCCAAATGGTCTTTTTTCGGTTCAGTTCCTGGTCGGATCGGCAGTAGCAATACTTATGATCCCGTTTACCCAGCCTCAGGTTTCTATTCGACTTGCCATCATGAAAGATAACCGGGCCATGTACCGGATGGCGGTAGGCGTAGGTACCTTTGCCATATTGGTGATTCTTCCTACAGCTTTTATCGGCCTTTATGGTTCACTGAACTATCCCGATCTGCCAACTTTCGAATTCCTGGGGAAATCGTTGATACAGGATCAACCCAAGATATTGGCGGCCTTTGTGCTCATTGGCCTGCTGGCGGCTGCTATCTCAACGGCTGATTCCCAGCTATTCGCTTTGGGAACCGAACTGCGCTCTATCTTAAAGGGAGATGAGGATCGCATGTTGCTGTATACCAAAATAGGTATTGGGGTGTTCGCTTTCATTTCGCTGATCTTTTCCATCATCAGTGGAGATCAGATCGCTTTACTGGCCCGCACCAGTTTTGCCGGTACCGCTTTACTTGGGCCAATGATCTTTTGTGCCATATTTTACAAGCATACCGAACGACTGCGACTGTTGCCGTTTTTGACCCTGGGCGCCATTCTGATCTTGTTGCTGGCCCTTCTGGGAGTTATCCCAAATAAGTTCTTCGGTATTAATCTGGACCTATTGTTATTTTTCATCCTGGGCATTACGGCGGTGGTGATGGTGTTGACTGCAAAGAAAGAATAGCTGCGAGTTGAGGCTGTCTCAAAAGTAAAGAGACAGCCTCTTGGTTTTAAAATCATTGAGGTTTTTCGTATCTTAAGGATATGGGA
>JAGQXH010000462.1 GCA_020436695.1 Lewinella sp.
AAGCAATGGGTTTGATCTAGAAGATATTCACCTGGAGGGCGAGCATAAAACGGAATTGCTCTTTGGGATGATTACTTTAGTTTATGTCTTGGCCGTTTACCAAGGCATCATCGATGGATATGAGCAACAAGTCAAATGGAAGCAATATCCTAACGCAAAGGTGTACAGGAAACAGAGCCTATTCCGATTTGGCTTATACCAGCTTAAACAGGCAGTGCGATCCCTGAACCACTTCGTTGATTTCCTCTATCAATTGGTCCTGGATATATCGCAGAAATTCATATTAATAAATCACGGCGTTCAGCCGTGAAAATGAAGCTTCAGGAGGCCAGCTAATATCAATCGAGTAAAATTAGAGCAGTTAGTCTATAAATTTTTTGAACCCGCAAAGCTTGAAATAGAAATTAAAGATCGCTTTGAGAAGCCGGTTAAAGTGAGAGAATGGTTTTTGGTACCGCTTTTCATAATCGATGAGGTGGTTGACAAAATTAAGGATGGGACTATTAGTGAGTATTACTATGATCCTACTTTGGCGGAACTGAAGAGATAAAATGCTGCGGCTCGAATTATCCAAAATGACGCTTCCTTCGCTCTTATAGCCTATCACTCCAAAACCAAAAGCAACTCCAAATCCTTTTTTTCTATCTCTGTTACACCATATACCTCAACAGCGATCTTCCCTATTTTTTGGATAAGCGATCCAACAATTTCCAGATCATGGGGAAATTCCAGCTTAAAATTACTCTCCGGATGATCCGGCAGATCAAATCCCTGTTGTCGTAAAATCACCATTTGCTCTTCTGGCAACTGCATTTCCGTTACCAGATAATTGTTGCTAACCGCCTCCAGGATGAGCACCCCTTTCCTTTTATCGGCCCATAGTTGCACATAATAATTCTTTTCTTCATCCAGGGTAACGATCAAAAAATTATTGTCTCCACCTTCTGTGATCACTCGTTGGATGTAAGTTGGTAGCTGGTTAAAGCTCACTCCTTCAATAGTGCGCTCCGAGCTTGCTTTCGGCGGGGGAAGCGATGAAACTATATCCTGCCAGTCTTCCGGAAAAACGCCGGAAATGATGCGACTGTAATTGATATCGGAAGCTATCTTTTCCTCCATCAAACGCTCAATTTCTGCGGCATCATAGCCTTCTACCACCAATTGGTCCAGAAAAGCTTTCAGTTCAATGGCCGCTTGTTTAAGCCGGTTGATATTGATGTCCTTTTCCCATTCCGGAAATAATGCTTTGACTCTTTCTATTGGGAAAGGCCCCTTATCAACGGAAGATATCGTATTAAGTATCGTGACATCATTCTCTTCGGATACCGCCCATTGCCTTAGTTCAAAGGGGTATTCCGGCCATTTCCAGTCTTTATAGAAATGGAGATGGAGTTTAGTTTGCAGCGACAGGGCTTCCAGTTCCGGTATTTTGCAGGCGTAAAAACGATAGGTGAAGCGGTTCTTTTTTCCGCTTTCCGGTTGGAAAATGTCCGGGCTTTCGTGCACTTCTTCCGACACTATGCATTCACATTCCAAAAATTGGGCGGTATCGATACGCTGCCGGGAGACAATATCCCGACCAACAACTTTCCAGCCTCGCTCTTCCCCGGGCTCTTTGAGCACTATAGGAGCTACCTTAAATTCGTCATCCTCCAGACGATAGAATTTCATCTTTTTGAAATCACGTAGTATGTAAACCGTCTCTCCGGAGAGACTGATGCTTTCGGTAAAGGTGAGATCAGGAGTAATATAGGAGGTAAAGGTAGCACCAGTAGTAGATCCAATACTACCAGTAATAATAATGGCCATCAGAGTGTCGAGTAACATGATCGCGCGATTTTCAGGTGTACCAAGGCTACTAAGCTACAAACTTTAGTCGACTATCTTTCCTGTTTTCAAATAACACAGCCGGGGAAGCCAACAGTTACCCATTGCTTCCCCGGCCAATCTCAACAACACTTTACATCAATTCTCACCAAAACCACTCAGGTAGAATCGATACTCTTTGCGCTCCGGCACGTATTTTACTCCGTAAACAGTCGGGTAATATTTTCCACTTACCGGATAAAGGCCCGGTTGCAACATATTGCGTTCGAAATTAGGGTTCTCCAAAATGAACGCCTTGGTGATCATCGGTTCGATAAACGTCACTTCTCCATCGTAAGATCCGTACATAAACACCTCGGTAAAAGGCGCTCCATTGAATACCGGATCGGTCGGATTAATCCAGTGTGACCCCATTTCCGGTACTCCGCCGATATTGATGTACTGGTTGGGAATATAGCCCTCGGTTACCGGTTTCATGAACTGTACCGTATCCGTAGCCTGTATCTGCATCCGCTCCGCTTCGGAAGTGTAGTAGAAATGTAGGTCGAAATGCGGTACGGTAAATACGCCTTCTGGTTCGTGTCCGTGCGGCATCCAGTCGAAAAGCATATGCTGGTAAGCTGTTACGTTTCTGGCCTTTACGGGCAGATCTAGGCTGAAGTAGGCCGGAGTATCGTGCCCCAGGCTGTTCATGACCACTTCGGGTACCATAATGCCCATTTCTACCGGAGCACCGAGTACATCCATTTGAACGTAGGTTTTCACGGTACCCTGGCCCAGTTGTGCCGATTCTCCGAAGTAGAATCCTTCGAGTTCGTCGTTGTTAGTTATTTCATCTTTCTTACAGCCGGTGAACATTATACCGACCGTCAACAGTAATGACAGGCTGATCATTTTTACGGGTGATTTCATTTTCATTTGGATTTTAAAAAATTTGAAATTGATTTATAATTACATCCCACTCATAGCCATGGGAGCAATAGGGGCCGGCACTACGTTTTTCACCGGCTTGATAGACTGCAAATAGGCGAAGATCGCACTGAGGTCCTCATCCGCCAGCTGTTGGTAATTGGGCCATGGCATAGGGGGCAACAGCGGGCGACCGTTCTCCATGCCTTTGGATTTTCCTTCCCGTAAAGCACGGCTAAATTGTTCTTCGGTCCAGGTGCCGATACCGCTTTCATCCGGCGTGAGGTTGGCGCTGAAGGAAGTGCCCCACGGACCGACGGCTGCCGTATTGGTCATGTTGAAAAGAACATAGTCTTTTCCTACAGCAGGATCTACTGGAGGGAGGCCCACTTCGGCCGGATGCCCGGAGAGAAAACGATCCATATCCGGTGCCGGTCCCTGCGGTGTCATTTTCAAGGGAGTATGGCAGTCGGAACAACCGGCGATCTGCACCAGATAAGCCCCCTGCCGTACCTTTTCGGCCAGTTCGCCTGCAGTGTGGTCTCCTACTATTTCATCGGTAGTGGGAGTAGAAGCGTTTTCGCGACAGGCCACCATGATCGTCAGCGATATGGCTACATACGCGAAATAAATTGTGGTTTTCATGATCTGTGAATTTAAATGAGTAAAAGATTTTAGGTGTTGGTGGATAAAAGCCTGAGTGGCTTATAGTTTGTATTGGTTTTTAGTTGTGCCGAGTTATTGCAGCAATTCAATCGCCTTTTCCAGTATCAGGTCTTTTCCAGCTACCCAATCTTCTCTTTGCGATGTCATGAAGATCTCCGGTCGCAGACCGATGCCCTCATAGCTCCGACCGTCGGCAGCGCGAAAATCTCCGATCGAAATGGTATACATCCAGCCGTTCGGCGCTTCAAAGGCAGGGTTATCCGAGAAACTACCGGCGGTAGTACTGCCCATCTGCCGAACGTGAGATTGTGTTCTCATCGCCAGGAGATAGGTTTCGGCAGCGCTGGCAGTAGACCTGCTTGTGAGTACGATGATGGGCCGGGTAAATTGCTGGTTCCCCGTAGGGCTAACGTACCATTCCCTGGTTTCCGCAAAATCATCCGGACCGGGCCCGTTCTTTTTGCGGGTGGTCATATACAATTCCTGTTCCCTGGCAAAGCGCCCGGCCACATACTGGCTATTCGGATCATAACCGCCCGCATTATCGCGGATATCGACGACCAGCGCCTGGCTACCCGACAGATCGGAAAGCGCTGCATCAAGACCATTTTCGTATTCGTTGCGGTTAGCATCAAAATGTAGGATGTGGATGTAACCCACTTTATCATTCAATTTGCCGTATTGGATAACCGGATTCGGAGCTTTGTAGTCGGTGAGATAATTATCTTTAATCACGTCAAAATGATAGTCATCCAGGACATAGGTACCGTCCTCCGTGCGATCGATCGACCAGGTCGGTAGTTCAGGATTGGAGGCCGGATACAAGGAAATGTGTCGATCATTCAGCGTACGCAGTATTTCCGCCACATGATCATAAAGTTGCTGCGTTGAGGTTGCCGCATTGATCTGGTCTTCATGTGCTTCGTAAACACTATCCCAATCGATCTGCTTAACTGCGAACAGGCCATAGTGTTCAGCGTAATCCTTCCAGATGTAGCGAAATATGGCAGGAGCGGATCGTTGCGCATCCATCTGGAAGATCTCTTTGGTGCAGGCGCCCAGACTAAGCAATAGCGTGAGTAGCCCAACAGTACGAGTGATGGTTTTCATGATGAGTGAAAGATTCTTGACGAAAGAAGTTAAATAATGATGTACCAGGTTGTTGCCGGCCGGAGATGACCGGTTTTATAGTTATCGGACCATCTGCATGCTCAGTCCCACTTCACTTTGGGTGATGGTCAAGTCTTTGGGGTAGGTGTTTTTCAGGATGCGAAAGTCGTAATGCAACCCGCTCATCCAACGGTTCCCCATCCGGAAATGAAAGGCAGCACCGATCTTAATTTCGCGGTGTTTGGAAAAGGAAGCCCAATAACTACCCTGATCAAAGAAACCGACCAGCTTATTGTCTATCGGTTGAGAGACAGAGTTGTTGTAGGTACTCCTGCTGACCAGGCTGAATACCGGTACGGTAATCCGGAGTGAAAGATACTGGCGGTCGTTCGGTTGAAACGCCATACCTGCCATGGGACTGACAGATGCTACATTCATCAGGCCTGCCTGCACAAACCCCTGCGGATAGAAAAGTGCGTCGGAAACCTGTCCTCCTATCTGATAACGCAATGGGCCGGCAGGATCTATATCCCGCAAATATCCCAGTGAAAGCTTCATCAGGGTGTTGTTAGCCCGCATGGGAACGGACACCGAATCGACGTGACCGTATACATCCTTATTTCTGAACTGGATGACCCGGTCGGGAAAATCCCTGGAAAAATAGCTGCCCCGCCCAAGGGTCAGTTCGCCCAACCAGCGATTACCGCTATTTACGTGCTGGTAATTCAGGCTTAGCGTTGGGACGTTTCCCTGGTAAAGCAGGGCTGAATTATTCCGGTCCAATACATGTATCCGGTTAAACCCCAGCCGAAGGCCGAAGCCTCCGTACCGGGTGGATTCCAGGGGCTCATTGTTTTGTCCGATAGTCGCCTGGATGGAGAAAAGGGTGAAGAGTAATACGATGAAAGTTTTCATTTAGCTGATTTTCTGTTAAAACCGGGCCAAAGATGTGCTCCACAAACCTCGCCGGGCAAGCTAAAAAGGAATGAACGGGAAAAAGGGGCTCCCGAAATAGGCTTTTTCGGGAATGAGACAGATTTGGTATGCGGTATCGGGTATCTGGTATGGGATGGAAGAATTATTTCAGGTGCAGTTACTCCGTTGGAGCGTTACAATATCGCGTATTCAAGATTGGAATGTCAGTCGTCAGTTGATTCCGGCAGGAAAAATAATCCATGGTATTGACCCAAATTATAGAAAAATGCGGGCTTCGGTCTCACCGGTCAATTTGTCTTATTGTCCAGGTCCTGGCCATTAATGAGCCTGCTGCCGACCGATGACTGCTGACTGCCGACCAACGTCTTTCGACCGACGACTAAACATTCAGTAAAGTTAAAGGCCGATTCAGGTCATAAATCGACGGTTTTGCTCCCTGCCCTATTGATTATGACCGGCCGACAACTCAAATTTGCAGCTTATAGCATAACTCTTTAATAATGAATTTTTCCAGGAGGTCGATCTGGGGACTGGTTTCCATCGCCGTTATCCTGTTCACCTTTTCCAACGTAGCCGGGATATTAGGCCAGGATGAACTGAGCGCTAAGAACAAGATACTACTCAGCGTTATCATTCTTGTGTATTTTTCTCTGCACTGGGCCACAGTAATCTGGCTTTCCATGCATTGGCAGAAACGTTATCCGGAAAATGAACAGGATCGCATCCGGCTTACCAAAACCTATACATTCAGTGCACTGGTTCTGGTCGTTACGATGATGCTGATCGATTGTTTGCAAAACCTACTGATAAAAAATGAATTTAAAATAACGCCATACGAAGCACTGTTCGATGTATTTCAGGGGATGGGTATAGCTATTCTGATCGTCTCTCTGACGGAAGCCTTCTATCAGTACGAAAAGAACCGGCAGTCCGAAAAAGAAAAAGCCGAACTGGTGCGGGTCAATCTGCTGGCCCAATACAACCACCTCAAACAACAGGTAAGTCCTCATTTCTTATTCAACAGTCTGAACACCCTGAGTTCTCTGATCAGCATCGATCCGATCAGGGCGGAAAGGTTTGTCAGTGAGCTCAGCCTGGTGTATCGTTATTTACTACAAAACAGCGAAGATAAAATGGTGGAATTGGGTAAAGAACTCCTCTTTCTCAATTCATATATCCATCTGATGAAAACCCGGTTTGGATCCGGGCTAAGTGTAGATATCGATGTTCCCGCAATCTGGCATACCTATTTAATACCGCCACTGAGCCTGCAATTGCTGGTAGAAAACGCTATTAAGCACAATGTGGTATCCCCGGATCAACCGCTGCACATTGAAATAAAGATCACCGAAGATCAAAACATTCAAATTAAAAACAACTTACAGGGAAAACAATTAAGCCTGCCTTCGGAGAAAGTCGGGCTGGTTAATATCATGGAAAAATACCGCCTGCTGGGGCAGGCGGAAGTGGTGGTCCTGAAAACAGACACCGAGTTCAGTGTTAGCCTTCCTCTCATTAAATATCAAGGCCATGGATCTACTGATCGTTGAAGATGAACAAC
>JAGQXH010000463.1 GCA_020436695.1 Lewinella sp.
AAAGGTGGTGGTGATGGTTGGGGCGATAAAGATGGACGCATTGTGCCCATCCTACCCTTTGGGAAGATCCCGGCAGGACCAGTTGTATTTCAATGGTCGGAGCCTCGCATCAGCAAAGATTACGTACTTGAGATCTTCAATGAGGCCGGAAGCATCGTACATTCTACTCAGGTAAAGGACAACTGGGCACAGGTAAATATGGAATCCCTTCCTGTGACGGTAGGAGAGAAATATGCCTGGCGCATAGACGTCCCCAGTCATCCGGAAAGTACCTCCACCAAGGCCAGGATCATACTTACTGATGAACAGGCAAATGAAATTATCCACCAAAAATTGGAAAGATCGGATGCTTATCAGCTTGATGACCCGGTATTATGTGGTCTGATGGAAGCCGTTGTATTGGAAGAACAAGCTCATTTCTACGAAGCCTATGAGCGTTACGAAATGCTGCGCCAGTTCAACAAAAAGAATAATCTGGTGAAGCTGATGCAGGCTGCTTTTTATGTGCGTCATCAATTGAAACCCCGGGCCCAATTGATCTTTAGATAACGAAGTTATCATCAATTTACCAGACGAGCGATTTCCTGAGACACGCTAATGGTGGCCACCGCTCCACTGTTGAAGCTTAAGAAATCCGATTCAATACCATCACTAAAAATGATGCCTCCGCTGGGCATGCGCGATTCGATGACCAACGGGTGAGTCTGATTCACAGTGCCGCAAACCAGACCGGTCTGAGACCTGATGCTGGCAAATGGTTCACGTACGGCAAATAGTAACTGCTCTTCTCTAAGGGTCGGCAAACGAGGTTCTTTTCGCTCTTCAAATAACCCGGTGATACCATAGGCCATATTAAAGACCGAGCTCAGCCAACCGGTAGAGCCGGCCGGAGTCGACACGATAATACCACTGGAGGAATGTTCTTCCGAAGTACCATTATAAGTGATCCGGTATCGGGCTGATACATGGGAGGAAGCACCGATAAACAGATCATTGAAAGCCAGCAGGCGCTGCCCGCTGTTCAGATTGACTTCTGCAAAGCGGACGGTCCTGGCCCGCAATTCATTGCCCAATACCTGTGCAATACCTTCCAGAAAGTTGGATGGAGTATAGGGCAGCAAAATGCCATCGTAACGTTCCCGGTCGGGATTAACGGCAACGATAGGAACACCATTGGCGTACTTGGCGGTATTGGCTACCAGGCCGTCCTGACCAATAACAATGATAAGCTGATTGGGAGAAAAAATAAAAGACGGCAGAAAACTTCTGTCGATGATCTTGTATTTAATCACCTTGCCGAGCCTGCGCTGCAGTTCTTCCAGCGACTGATAAAAGATTTTGTGCTCCAGCTCATACTCATTAAAGTCACCACCGGATTGCGTAATATAAAACTCGGCCTGTGCCCGGGTATTGAAGCGTTCGATCAATAACTCCAGTCGGGTTTTACTTCTGATGATAATGGCGTATTCGATCTTCATCGCTTACCGGCTGTTCTGTCCTGCAACACCGATTCCAGCAGATCAGGTGTGATATTGATGTTCCCGATCTTTTCGGCATTTTCGGCCAGTAATCGGAACGCCAGGGCAATGTTGCTCTTCGCATCAACATTGTTCGTAAGGGCCGTAAGAATGCGCCAGTCCGCATCTTTATAAGGCTTAAGGGTCGTTTCGATAAAGTAGCCCTGTGCATCTGCCTCTTTCCGGTCGTTATCCGCTTTCTGATCGATCAGTTCTTTTCTTTGATTTTCCACGGCGATATCCGCCTCGATCTTCATCTCTCTTAGTTTCCTTTCATTCTCGGCATTGAGGATCTCGGTTTGCATCTTTTTCTCTACGATCTGCTTTTGTTTTTCCTCAACTGCGATCTCTGTGTTCAATTCCGATTCCTTGATCCTACGCTCCTGCTCCACCGCAAAATTTCTACGATCGTATACTGCCTGATCGGCCTCTTTCTGCAACATTTCGCGCGTTTCGGCTTCTAAAGCCCGGGCCATTTCAGGTGTAGCTTTCACGGCAAGGATATTGGCGCCAAGGATCTCTACGCCCAGCATACTTACCGGTTGGGAAGTATTCAGCCCTTCCAGTATTTTTTCTTCGATCATTTTGGCAGAGCGGATCGCTTCCTTCAGGTTTATGCTATGGATATAAGAAGAAGTGGATGTCTGCGCTTCGTTGATAATGCGCTGATTCAATTTCTCCAGGTCGTTCTTTTTGTACTGTCCGTTATCGTTAAGGGTAAAATCAAGGATATCCGCCAGCATCCGCGGATCGGCCACCTTATAACTGATCTGCCCCTGAATGGATACGGTCTGATAGTCGCTGGTGTTCTCGTTGAAAATGAACGGCAGGTCGTTACTACCAATGGGAATGGCAACGATTGAACTTTCCGGGGCAAAATAAAAAAAGGAAAGTCCCCGTCCCTCTCGCTTGATTTTCCCACTTTTATAATGGAACGCATAGGTCATCGAATCGAACTTGATGTGTTTTATACCAAACATATAGCATATTGTTTAGGGATTATCAAAGCAGTGTAATTTCAAATGAATTCTTGCTTATAGTTAGCTTTATTTTTAAACTAAGTCAAAAATAAAGTATTTTCTAATACCTGTCAAGAGCTACCATGAAATAATCCGGCTATAGCGTGCAGTTATTGCGAAATCTTTTATGCACTATTATTTGAAAGGAAGAAGAGATGGAGTAAAAACATGGCAATTGTTTTAGGAGCAACCAAGGCCCGACCTCTCTAGTGCTGCGGTTCGAAAATTCATAATATTGCTCCAATACTGCACTCGGAGCGTGCTTTACTCCGGAAGGAACTACTGCGCAAAACCGGAGCCGAGCACTTTCCAAGTGCGAGTCATAAAATATTAATATTTGATCCGTAGTACTACCGAGATCTATGAGTTCTTGCGTCACAACCCTAGAGAGTGCCTGACTCCGGTATGAGATGGCACATGAGATTGCAGTAGTCAACTGAATAACCGGCAACATTTCCTAGCGTAATAGAATACCAGTTCTCAAACCCTAATTGCGCAGTCTAAAATTCCAGGAAGAGTCAATTTGTAGATCAATTACCTTCCGGCCGCTTATAACGCACCGGCGCCGGAGGTTCCGGTTTCAGTTCAAATTCCTCTTCGCTCAGTAATCGCATGGCTTCCGCGACAGCGGCCTCCAGCTGTGGATCGCGCCCTTCGGACACCAGTTTGGGCTCTTGGATCACTTCAATGTCCGGAGCGATCCCTTCTCCTTCCACCGCCCATTTGCCATCCGTATCAAAAAATCCGCCACGGGGTGCCACAAAACGCCCGCCGTCAATGAACGGCGGTGTATCCCAGGTACCGACCAGGCCACCCCAGGTACGGGTACCCACCAGGGGACCGATCTTAGCCGCCCGGAACATATAAGGCAGCAGATCCCCACCGGAGCCTGCCCGTTCATTGATGATCATGACCTTTGGCCCCCAGATGCCGGCCATCGGGGTCGTCCAGGGTCGATGATCGTTAGCAGCACTATTGAAAAAACCAAACAGTTTCCGGTTCATAATGTCGATCATATAATCCGCAGCTGATCCTCCTCCGTTGTTGCGTTCGTCAATTACCACACCTTTACGGTCTTGTTGAGCGAAGTAATAGCGATTGAAACTGGTAAAGCCGGGGCCGCCTGTATTGGGTACGTAGACATAGGCGAGCTTACCGCCCGATAGCTCATCTACCTTACGGCGATTTCCTTCTATCCAATCGAAGGCTCTCAGCTGAGACTCACTGGCAACCGGCATTACGGTCAATGTACGTGAACCGTCCATGGTTGGTCGATTGTTTACGGTGAGCAGAGTCTGCCGGCCCACTGTTTCTTCAAACAGAGAATAGATGTTTTGGCCGGCTGCCAGTTCCACGCCATTCACTGCCAGGATATAGTCGCCGTTGCTGACGTTCAGCCCGGGCTGCGCAAGTGGCCCCTGCAACTGAGGATTCCAACTTTCACCGGTATAGATCTTCTGTATCCGGTAGCGGCCGTTCTCAAGCTCATAATCAGCTCCCAGCAATCCTATACCTACCCGTTCTACATCCGGCATATCTCCACCCCGGACATAGGAGTGGCCAACGGAAACTTCCCCGCTGAGAATATCCAATACGTAATTAAGGTCAGAGCGATGCCGTACATCCGCGATCCAGGGACTGTACCACTGCCAAACCTCATCCCAGGGGGCACCGTGCACATTTTCTACATATAGAAAGTCCCGCATATAGCGCCAACCCTCTCTGAAGATCTGCTGATACTCTTCCTGCGGTTCGATCTTGATCCGGAGTTTCATAGGCAGCTTACCATCTCCGTCTTTGGGTTTGTTCTTGGTATCAACAATGGCCCAGCCGCTGCCGTTACGAACCAGCAGAGATTTGCGGTCGTGAGCAATAACTGCTTCCCGCACACCACTCATGAAATCATTACGCTTCTTCTCCTTAAGGTCGTACTGATGCAACTGCTGACCACTTTCATTAGGGATCGCTTCCAACAGAAATACGGAATTTTCCGGGCCGGCAACCAGTCCGGTATAATTTCTGTCCGGCAGATCTGCGGCTAGTATTCGATTGGTAATACCGTCCGGATCAATCGTCACTTTAACCTCCTCCTCTTTGTTATCTTTTTTGTCTTTGGCCTCCGCTTCTTCATCTCCGGTCTTCGGCAGGAAGGGAGAAGGATCGTCCTTGCCAAGCACAATGAGGTACAGGTTCCTGCTTACATCCGGATCGTAACTGCTCATATCCAGCCAGCCGGTATTAAGGCCGTAATTGGTACTGGCTAAAAAGTACAGGTATTTGCCGCCGGCATCCCAGACCGGTGTAATGGCATCGGCCATGCCGTCGGTGAGTTGATGTTTCCGACCGGTTTCAATATTGTATACAAACACCGCCTTAAAATGGCTTTCTAATTGCCGGGCATAAGCGATCCATTTACTGTCAGGCGACCATACCGGGTTCATCGCCCGGTTGGGATGAGCGTAACGGTCGGTATCCACTTTTTTGGCGTTACCGTTGCTCACATCCACATACCAGATGTTGTAGTCCGTATCGGTATAGGCAATGTATTTTCCATCGGGCGACCAGTCGGGTCGAAAATAAAAGGTAGGATTGGGTAGCTTCCAGCTTTTGCGGTTTCCTCCGGTCTGATCCGCGATTATCAGTTCATATTCTCCGCTTCCATCCGAAAACCAGGCGATCTGGTCGCCTTTCGGAGACCATACCGGGCTCCGGTCTGCTATTCCTGAACTCATGGTCAGATTGCGCCAGTCGCCGTCTTCTTTGGGCACCGAGAAGATCTCGCCCCGGTACTCAAAGATAGCCCGCTTACCGGTAGGACTGATCTGGGCGTTGATCAATCCGGCAGCAGGTACATCCTCCCAGCGCGGCCGGGCAAAATTCATATCTCCCAGCACCTGGATATTCACCAGTTCAGCATCGCCACTTTGCGGATCGAGCAGGTGTAGGAAACCGCCCTGCTCATATACGATGCCATTAGGCCCCGCATCCAGGCTTTTCACGTCAAAATCCTTGTGATGAGTGACTTGCCTTAACGACTGGTCGGCCGGATTAAAAGCCCAGATGTTCATGGCATAATCCCGTTCACTTAAAAAGAATACTTCTCCATTGTACCATACCGGATCGAGATGCCGCTCTTTGGTCGGCTGCGGAACCCGGGTGAGTGAAAGCGTTTGCAGATCAACGATCCAGACGGGCATGGCCTGTCCGCCACGGTAGTTACGCCATTCCGGATCCCAGAAGGTGATGGGGATATAAGCAGCATAACGGCCATCCGGCGAGATCTCTCCCCAGGCGGCCCGGGGCATGGCCGTAGCTTTTGGAAAATCTCCGCTCAGCGGCACAGTGTACAGTTTATTCAGCCGGGTAGGATACCCCTCCCGGGAAGAACGGAACAGCACCTGATTATCGGGTGTCCACCCTTGCACGATGTCATCACCCGGATGAAAGGTAAGCCTCTGCGGGCTCCCTCCCGTGGCCGGGATCACGTACACATCCGTATTGCCGTCGTATTCAGCGCTGAAGGCAATATATTTCTCATCCGGGGAAAAGTGGGGAAAAGTCTCTGCTCCTTCATTGCTCGTAAGGCGTTGAGCAGTACCACCATCCCGGCTAACTATCCAAAGGTCATCCGCGTATACAAAGACGATCTTATCGGAAGACAGCGTGGGTTGTCGCAGCAGGCGGGTGCCCTGAGCAGACAATGAGACAGATAGGAAAAGTAAGATAACCAGTGAAGTGTATTTTTTCATACCGCTTGGCTTGGGTGATACAATATATTCCTCAAAATACCTTTTATCTCTCGTAATTCTCCAAAGCACTTTTCAATTTGCGCATCATTCTTTTTCTGAGCAGTTTCGGGTTAAGCACTTCCACCGCCTCACCGAATCCCAGGATGAGCCGTTCGAACTCAAAGTTCAAATGTACCCTGACCTGAATGTGAATGCTACCGTCCGGAAATTGTTCCACCAGTTGCTGCGAATGATGGAATGGTTTGGTGAGCACATAAGGTGCATTTTGCCGGTCGATCTTTAAATGTACTTCCCAAAGTTGCCTATCTCCCATGACGGTCACTCCATAGGTGTCTTTGTAATGATCGTCGGCATCAAAATTATCCTGCTTATAATCAACCGAAAGGGCATAGTCGATCCGTACAATGCGGTCTAGTGCCAGGGTGAGTACGCGTTCTTCTCCTTCTTTCCGGCCTACCAGAAACCAGCGATTGTTAAACTCTTTCAGAATAAAAGGATGGAAGATCATGGTAGAGGGCGAACGGGCAGTGAACGACTGATAGGTCAGCCGAAGTACTATTTTCTTCAGGATCGACTGGTATAGAACGTCCAGATACTCGAGTCCTTTGAGATCCTCATTTTTATCGAGATGGATGATGGCCGGCCGGTGCGTTTTCTCGGTATAGATCTTGTCTTCCAGCCGCTGGATAATACCTCCCAGTTCAGAGA
>JAGQXH010000464.1 GCA_020436695.1 Lewinella sp.
TATTACCTTTTCACTTTTTTAGGTACATTTTTCTTTCGTACCGTAAGGTACGATTTAGCCATTAACCCAATCATCTTATTTGCAGGTCGATCGCGGTTTCACTTTTTCTGTCTAATAACTTTTTTCACTACCAACGTTAGACATCTTAAATACGATCCTCACCCCGAACATCCCCTATCAGACCATCGAATCTTAAAGTACCGTTAATCTACCTGTTGATGGAAATATGGCCATCCATCTATATCGTTAGAGATTCATATTCTAACAAAAGACACACTACATTGGAAAAACTGATCTTGACCAGCTTACTTTTTGTCTGGATGGCTCAAATGCCGAATTTCCTTAGTATTAATAGCACCACCTCCTTTTCCAACGGTGATCCTGAGATCATTTGGTCGACAGCCCGCCGGCTGAACTGGGACGATTTTAAAGCACAGCCAAATGGTCAAACCCTGACCGGGGCTGTCACGCATTCCACGATCAAGGTGATGCCCGAAGCCAATAAGTGGACCGGCCGGGTGACAGTGGTCGTCCAGGCCGTTTTCGCTTGTAACAAGTCATGGGCGCGGGAAAAAGCCAAAGAAAGTGACTATCTACTGAATCACGAACAACGCCATTTCGATATTGCCGAACTGTATGCACGAAAGATCCGGCAGGCGCTGGCAGAGGAGCGGATCACCATCAAAAATTATAAAGAGATCAGGGCTGCGATCATCCAGCCGTTATTCCGGGAATATGTACATTTTGACGAACAGTATGATCATCAAACCGTGCATGGCCTGAACAAGGAAACACAGTCAGCATGGAATAATAAGATCGATGCTCAGTTGGAGGATATGTTGTTGTATCTAAATGACTGAGGGAAGATTATGAAGATCCAGGAGAGACTTGGAAAACAGGAAACGCTGGAATTATTCGGCCGGGTAGCCGCGAAAAGGAAAGATCACACCGGATAAAATAAAAAGGGAAGACCTTTTGTGCAAAGGTCTCCCCTTTTTTGGTTGGGGTTTTTACTTACAACTTACCGGAGTAAGCCGTAAGTAATAAGCCCCATACGGGAGTCAAGGTATACTGGATACCCTCGGTGTTCATTTCAAGCTCATCAGTGGATGGTTCAGTTTGCACTGAGCACCTCTTAGCAGTCTCGTCGCCGTAAGGCGCCTCTGCATTTCTTCCCTTAGGATTAAGGTCCGAAACTTGCTGCAAAAACGCTTTTCCAATGATAACCGGAAAATTGTTTTCTCCATTGAACCGCAGATCTACCGGATACCACCAGCTCTTTCCGTTCATCTCTATCTGCCTTACCGTGCCTCCTTTATGCCCGCCTCTACTTACGAGATCGCTTCTCCAAACGAATGGTCTTGCATGCCCAGCTATCGAAAATATGGCCCATGTCCGACCGGAACATACATTCCGTTCTTCCAACGACCTTTCCGCAGCTATTCATGTATTTCCACCCACCGGCTAAACAATTCGCTGTTTAAGTAGTATTGGTCATAAGTGCAGCAGACAAGCGTCGATAAAGACTCCTGTTCTAACCTGATGCAGTAAAACCTGCCGAATTTCAAGGAACTGATTTTGAGTAAAACCTACGTTTTACCTGCTTGAAATCGCACTTTGTGGTTCCCGTGTGTTCCATCAAGTGCGGAATACAAAGATGAATGATTATTGGATAAGATGCAAGTTAGCCAAATTTATGAATGATATAGTTATCAACATTAAAATGTTATTCTACGAAATAAGTTAATTAAGAAATATATAAATCCAATGTAAACTTAAAGTTAAGCACTGTTAAAACCGGCATATGTGTGGAAAAGGTGTGGAGAAAAAATCAGAAAATTTTCTGCACAAGTGAAGGATCTAGCACAACAACGAACGAACTGAGCCCTAACTATCGGTTAGACGTTGCATTGCTTCATTGTTCCATTGATTTTACAGCCAGGAAATGAAGCGCCATGACATCCCGCATCCGTAGGATCGGGACAATGAAACCATGTAGCATCGAATCGCAGATTAGAGAATCCGTTCGCTAAATTTTTGTGTTACCGAATTTTGTTGACAATGTGCTATTCTAATCCATTTCTTCAAAGCGCACATTCATAATGGGATAATCCCGCCAGGCATTAAAATCGAAATGCCACCATTCGAACCCATAAACGGTAAAGCCGGCATCCTCCATACTTTCCCGCAAGAGCCTGCGATGCCAGCGCTGCAGGCTGGTCCCTCCTATGTAATGCGGATAGGATCGTTCGGTCATTTCGTCGTATCCGGCCAACATTTTGATCACACCACCGGTTTGCCGGTCGTAAAGACTGAGATCGACCGCGCAGCCGCGATTATGCCGGGAACCTTTTTCAGGATCGGCCACGAAGATCTTTTTATCGTCCGGAGTAGCCTCCCAGAACATTTTAGTGACATACCACGGACGATAGGCATCATAGATGATCAGGCCCAGCCCCTGTTCTTTAAGCGCTGCATTAACGCGGGCCAGCGCTTCCGCCGCCGGTCGCTGCATAAAAGCCCGGGGCTGTTGGTAGAATTGGGTGCCCATGAAGTTGTTGGTGCCCGCGTAGCGTATATCGAGTTTCAGGTCCGGAGCCAGATCGGTCAGCTCCACCAGTTCGGGTTCGGTCTTCGGTGCAGGTTCGGCCGGTGGCTGGGCAGCCAGGGCGATCTCGCGCAATTGCTCTTCCGGCAGTAAGGCCTTGATCCTGAAGGTCTCCGCGGCGTCGATATTTTCCCGGCGGGGGAAGATCACACTGTAGGGCATTTCGACCTGAGTGGCTATACCGTCTGTGTTCCGGGTAAATTTCAGTTGTTCACCGTGATACAATCCGATCTCCGGGAAAGCATAGGTTTCCGCATCGATCCCAGTAAGTGGGTATTTGAAAAACCATTCGATCAGCGCATACAACTGCCCTTTGTCTTCATAAATGAACAGCACATTATGGTCCCAGCCATACTCCCCGATGAGGCCGAGATATTTATCCGGGCAGGGTGCCGGTTTCTCTGGTTCATAAGGCTCATATCGATCATTGCCCAGACTCAGACTACCGTCATCATTGATCCGGATCGCCGGCCCATAGGTAAACCGGTCGTCCACTATCAAATGATCGCCCTGCTCCTTTACACCGGCTTCAATGCCATGCATTTTCACTATCAGGCCCCCGGTTTGTCTTTCCAGTTCGAGCAACTCCTCTTCCTTACGATAATAGCCTTCCAGTTCTTCCTGGCGATCAGTAGGAATGACCGTGGTTTTCGGATAATCCGGTAGCGGTGCACCATCCCGCACTGCCAGCATGAGGTCCAGCGCATAAGCGGCCAGGCGATCACTGATCGTATTTGCTCCATCGGCGGTAATGACCACAGCCGCCCCCAACTTTTCTTCGGGCAAAGCGAAGAGCTGGGTGGCAAAGCCATAGATGGCCCCGCCGTGACCTACTCTCCGGTGTCCCTGTTGATCGTCCAGGGCAAAACCGAGCCCGAAATTGCGTTCATCACCGGTTCCGAACTGCGGCTCCCACATTTTCTCCAGGGTTTCCGTCGCCAGGATCGAACCATTTTCGCCCATTCCCCCATTGAACAAGACCGACATAAATTTGCCCAGATCGGTAATGGTAGCGTACATGCTACCGGCCGGGGCCATCCCCAACTCAAAGGTCGGTGCGTCGAATCGGCGGCCGTCATAAGACCACATCTCTCCTACAGCCAGGTGTTCTTCGACCGTGGGAGTCGGCACGAAACTGCTATTATTCAACCCCATTGGTTGTAAAACCTGCCGGCTCAGGTATTCCGCAAAAGGCTGATCTTTCAATTGTTCCAACACATATCCTACCACGGCGATCCCGGCATTGGAGTATTTCACCTTGCTTTCCGGTTCATAGATCAACGGTGATCCATTCAGGCTGGCTACCGTCTCCACTAAAGTAGTCCCACTATCATCAAAGTAATGACCAAGTCGCGGTTCGCGGATCAGACCGGCCCGGTGCGACATCAGCTGGCGCAATGTGATATTCTTACCGGATTGATTATCCGGTTGAAAATCCGGTAAGTAAGTCTGCACCGGAACATCCAGGTCGATCTCCCCTTTTTCGACCAACTGCATAATACCGATGTCCGTAAACAGCTTGGACACGGAACCGATGCGAAATACCGTTTGCAGGTCGGCCGGTTTCTCCGCAGCCGCGTCTTCCATACCGAAGCTTTGGGACCAGATCTGTTGCTGATCATCTACCAGCACGATGGAAACGGCGGGCAGAGATTTCTGCTCCATTTCATAATGAATGGCATCGGTTAGTTTAGTGATAGCCGCGGTGTAAGTTTCTGCCGGTTCCGGTCCGGATGGTTGGCAGGAGATGAGGGCGCAGGTGAGTAGCATGAAGGAAATCGTTAGAGGGTGAAAGGTGTGGTTCATTTAAGCTGTTTGTAAAGGTTAAATTTAGTAGTAGCAAGTCCGGCCAAAACACGCTCAAAATGCTGATCCGGCATAGCGCATTTTCCAAATGCGCTGTCTATTCTATTAGCTAAGCCTTCCAAATTTTGGAAGATCAAAAATTCGTGACTTTCTTTGCCACAACGCACTCAGAGAGTGCGTCACGCCGGTAATACTACCGCCCCAAATACCGATCCAAAAATCCAAACGTCGCCTCATAAGCCTGTACCCAATTCCGGTGCAGCAAAAATCCATGTACCTCATCCGGAAAGACCAGTTGTTCAAAATGCACGCCTTTTTTGCGCAGGATCTCCATCAGATGGACCGTCTCACTAAAAGGCACATTGCGGTCGTCATCGCCGTGGATGAAGAGGACCGGATTCTTCCAGCCATCCACGTAATTCATCGGTGAAGAGCGGAAGGCAGTTTGAGCAACCTTTTCGTAGCGCACCGAGTCGTACCAGGGAGCAAAAGTCGGCAATTCCGTATTCCAGTTGTGCACGCCGTGCAGGTCCGAGCCGGCGGCAAACAGATCGCCGCGCTGCGCCAGACCATGCGCCGTCAGATAGCCGCCGTAACTACCGCCCCAAAGACCAATCCGTTTGGGATCCACATCCGGGCGGGCCGCCAGGTATTCCCCGGCGCCAAAGAGGTCACGGACCTCACTACCACCGCTGACGCCATAATCTTCAGCTTCCCGAAAGTTGAGCCCATAGCCGATACCACTGCGGTAATTGAGCGCCATCACCACGTATCCTTTGGAAGCAAAGTACTGATTGAGCGCATAGGCATTGCTGTAATAGGAGCTGTAGTGAAAACCGTTCAGCATCTGCCGCCGGCTACCTCCGTGCAGGAAGATCACTGCCGGGTATTGCTGCCCACTCTGATGACCGGGTGGAAGAAAGAGCTGGGCCTTCACTTCCATGCCGTCCGTTGCCTTAACGGTTACCACTTCCGGCGTCACCAGCGCACGGGGAAAATCTTTAGGGAACCATCCCGTCGCCAGATCTTTCACCTTACCGGCCTGATAATAAGCCGGCCAGGCCGGTCGGGTAGCTGAAGAGCGCAACAGAGCCACACCATTAGCGGTGGGCACCGGGCTCCATTCAATATGGTCTCCTTCCATCAGTGGCTCGGGTTGTCCCTTGGCGACATCCACTTTCCAGATGTGCCGCCGATGCAGATCGCTCACATTGGTGGTATAAAACAAGGTTTTCCGGTCTGCAGAAAGTACCACGTTCTCCACTTCGCCATCCCCCCACATCAGTGGTTTAGGCAATTCCCGCTGGATATCGAGGGCATAGAGTTGCACCCAGCCCGACTTTTCCCAGGGGAAGATCAACCGGTTACCATCGGCCCAGAGTAATTTATTCTCGGTGACCGGCAGATTACCGACAAAAACAGAGCCCGGCCCGCCATCGGCCCGCCAGATCTCTTTTGCTTTACCTGAAGCCATATCCAGTAGTCGGATACTCCAGGGGCTGCCCTGCCGGCGGGGCGTGAAGGGGACCAACGCCTGTACATTAGGCCGGCGCACATAGGCCAGCGCATGGCCGTCGGGGCTCCAGACCGGTTCGCCGTCCAGATCGGCAGAGGGATCGGGATAGGTTACCTGTTTGCTGTCAAAGTCGTACATGCCGATAAAGGCATGATCTCCTCGACGGCTGACGAAGGCCAATTTGTTTCCCTTCGGTTGCCAGCGCAGATCTCCCTGGCTGCCGCGTGCCTGGAATAATTGTGTAGCCTTGGCATTCGCATCGGCAGGGTCAATGGTCCAGACCTGCCCTTTTTTCAGGAAAAGCAAGGTCTTTCCGTTGGGAGACAAATAGGGCGCATTTCCCTCTGCAACAGCACGGGGAGCTCCTCCTTCGAAGAGTGACACTATAAATATTTCATAGCCCGTGCTTTGTTGTAATTGCGCCGGGTTGGCGGGGTCTCCACTCTTGTTATTGCCATTACCGCGTACATATATGAGCTGCCGCCCGTCCGGTGTATAAGTCAAACTACTGATCTCCACACCTTCATCTCCCGAGTAATTGGTCACTTGACGTACATTTCCAAACTGCGGACCGTCGGCTACAAAAATATTGCGCTCACCCCGGTCATTAAAGACCCAGGCCAGCGTATTTCCGTCCGGGCCGGCCGTCAGATGAGATGGGAAAGGAGCGGAAAGGATCTGCTCAATGGAGAATTGTGCGCTGACCGTGAGGTTCCACAGCAGCAGTACAATGAATAGGTAGCGTTTTTTCATAGCCCGACTTTGATTGTTTGTTGCTAATATAGGGCAAGTTGCCAGTTATCCAGTGGTCAGCTGGCAGTTAGTTTGACTAGAATATAAAAATGGTAAAATGACAGCATGGGATGTTTCGAATAGTAATAAACAACTCACCTCGAAGCAATAAGAGCGTTGAAATACATGCCGCAAGGAAAGAGTATCTCAAAAGATTGTATGACTTTGGAAAATCTGTTATTTTTCCAAAAGTCAGCTTATTGCGATGTCGACTATTTAGAGTACTTAGTTTTTATCATTAATATGGAACGGCAAGATATACTCCTCTT
>JAGQXH010000465.1 GCA_020436695.1 Lewinella sp.
GCCCCAATCTAAGATCCAGGACTTTTAGATAGGTAAGTACCGTTTTAAAGAAGACTGGGTGTAATTGTTCTACAGACTTAATTTCTATCAACAGCTTATTTTCAATGATAAGATCTGCTCTAAATCCTATATCCAATTTAATTTCATCTTCCAGAAAAGGTATGCCTTTTTGCTGTTCTACATAATATCCGCTTTTTTCTAAATGATGGACCAGAAGAGCTTCATATACTTTTTCAAGTAAACCCGGCCCCCATTTTCGATGAATCATAAAGCTGATATCGAGCACCGCAGTAACAAGGTCATTTTCTGGCCACTCCTTTGAGGATGTCTTTACATTTTTCATATTCAGAGAGATTTCGCGTTTAATTTCTTCAAATTAGGGAAAAACTGAAAAAGATGCAAAATTTCACCGCTGAGTCGCCACGCCGCCGCGTGATGTCAAACATCCATATATTTATCTAAAACTTAAACCTCCACTACAATTTGAAGTTATTACCTTTGTACCACAAGGGATACACGACCATGAGTAAGAACAAAAAAGACCCACCCAGGGAACCATTTATCAACCCAATAGATCCGGACAAGATCGCCGAAAACCCGCACAGTCTTCCTTATGCTCATACCGTAGGTGGTGTAGTCATTAAGCCGGAAGACCGGGGCAAGATAAAGGGGCGTGCCATGGCTGCCATGTATCAGCAGACAGATATGGACCTGGACCAGATCCGGGAACAGATCGAACTACTCGCCCGCCAGGCCAACGATATCCAGCAGCGGGTGCTTATCTCCGAAGAGATCTATGACGCTGAAATGAATTTCGAACCCATCATCGGCAAGATCTATTACCTTTTCCGCCGGGACAACGGCAAAGCGGTCGTATCGATGGTCAGCCCGGCTGAATGGGGCAAAAATCCTCCCTACACCTACGTAGCTACCGTTCGGCTTCTGGCTGATCACACCTGGGAAGTACTGGAACAATCTACTTAACCTGCCCTATTCAAAGAACATAAACAGATGAGATCCATTCAAGTCTTTTGCGGTTCCAGCACCGGTTTTAATCCTATATATGCTATCGCAGCCCGGGAATTGGGCATTACACTGGCCCAAAGGCAAATTGACCTGGTTTATGGTGCAGGCAGTGTTGGACTAATGGGAATAATGGCTGATGCTGCACTGGAAGCTGGTGGAAAAGTAATCGGCGTGATCCCGCATTTTTTACGCGATTGGGAGGTCTGCCACGAAGGACTCAGTGAATTGATCCTGACCGACTCGATGGATGCCAGAAAAGTAGAAATGCTCAAACGCAGTGAAGCCACCATTGCCCTGCCCGGCGGGTTCGGCACTCTGGATGAAGTATTTGAGGTGATTACCCTGGTGCAACTACAGCAGACATTTCAGCCCATCGGCCTGCTCAATGTCAACGGGTTCTACAATCCGCTACTGGCACACATCGAGAACATGCTCCGCGAGGGTTTTATCAAAAACATTCACCGCGATATGATCGTGGTAGAAGCCGACATTGAGCAACTGCTACAACGTATGGCTCTGGTAACGCCCTCTTCAGACGGGAAATGGGTAAATAAATAACGCTATTTCCGCAACCCTCTGTGCGATGGAACGTTGATAAACCCGAGGGATTAGCTATCTTTGCGCCCTAAAACCAATTGAAGTTCAGTAAACCATCAATCGAATGTCTATAACTACAGAAAAAAATTATAAAGTAAAGGATATCGCCCTGGCAGACTGGGGACGTAAAGAGATCGAACTGGCCGAAGCGGAAATGCCGGGTCTCATGGCACTGCGCGAAACGTACGGCCCGCAACAACCTTTGAAAGGTGCACGTATTGCAGGCTGTCTGCATATGACGATTCAGACTGCTGTATTGATCGAGACCTTGCAGGCATTGGGTGCAGAAGTAAGCTGGTCTTCATGTAATATCTTTTCTACCCAGGATCATGCTGCCGCTGCGATCGCTGCCGCCGGTGTGCCGGTTTTCGCCTGGAAAGGTATGACCGAAGAAGAATTCTGGTGGGCTATCGAGCAAACCCTGTTTGCTTTCGAAGACGGCCAACCACTTAATATGATCCTCGATGACGGTGGAGATCTTACCAATATCGTATTGGATAAACACCCCGAACTGGTAGACGGCATCCGTGGACTGAGCGAAGAGACGACCACCGGTGTACATCGCCTGTATGAGCGCATGAAAAAAGGCACGCTGCCTATGCCGGCCATCAATGTCAATGATTCCGTTACCAAATCCAAATTTGACAACAAATACGGCTGTCGGGAAAGCTGTGTGGATGCAATTCGCCGGGCTACGGATGTAATGCTCGCCGGTAAAGTAGCTGTAGTCGCCGGCTATGGTGATGTTGGTAAAGGTTCTGCCGCCTCACTACGCGGCGCAGGTTGCCGGGTGATCGTTACTGAGATCGATCCCATCTGTGCTTTGCAGGCAGCCATGGACGGTTTCCAGGTACTGAAAATGGTGAATGCGGCGCCTCAGGCTGACATCATCGTAACAGCTACCGGCAATAAGGATATTCTGTCGGAAGAGCATTTCCGGGTGATGAAAGATAAAGTGATCGTAGCCAATATTGGCCACTTTGATAACGAGATCGACATAGCCTGGCTGAACAAAAACTACGGTAACTCCAAAGTTGTGATCAAACCGCAGGTAGATAAGTACAGCATCGACGGTAAAGATGTGATCATTTTGGCGGAGGGACGACTGGTCAACCTGGGCTGTGCTACGGGCCATCCTTCTTTTGTAATGTCCAACTCCTTTACCAATCAGGTACTGGCTCAGATCGAATTGTGGGCCAATCACGATCAATACGAGAACAAAGTGTACATGTTGCCAAAGCACCTGGATGAGCAGGTAGCCCGTTTCCATCTGGAAAAAGTGGGTGCTGAACTGGAAGAATTGAGCCGGGAGCAAGCCGACTACATCGGTGTCGAAATGGAAGGTCCGTTCAAGCCGGATTACTACCGCTATTAAACAGGAACGAGATAGCTTGTAGGTTATGAGAGCATAAGTACGCTGCTATCATTCCGATTATAATAAAGAAAAACCCGAAGCCGGTCGCCGGCTTCGGGTTTTCTTTTGGTCGCGTGTTTACTGTGCAGATCGCTCCAGTAATCCGGTTGAGCCAATCTGGTTGATACGCCGGCTAATGCTATTCACCTGCCGGATGCGTACCGGATCCAACTGATAGCCATTGGAACCAATGTGCGCTTCTTCCATGATCACACAACCTGTATCGCAAAGATTTTGCAAGCGCAACTCCAGTTTGGCCGGAGTCTCGCCTGTATTGGAATATAATTCTGCGAGAGTCATTTTTCCCTTTTCCCGGAGCATCTCCAGAATTGGGATATTTTCCTCATTGCAAAGAGTCTCAAGCACTAAAAGTGCTTTGGTTAGCCGCGTCCGGCTCATCTGTGTAATAGTGTTCCACGTGTCCATAGGAAATGGATTTAAAAAGTAGTTATTGAATTACTTGTTGTCAGAATTTACAGGTGCTGCTGCCAGGTGTTCCGGACCGGCAGACGGATAGTGTTCATTTCCTATTGTACCTAAACTGTTTGTTGAATGTGAAGATGGATAATCATTGGGATGGCAGTAGTATGCCAGCTATTCGATATCGTTAAAACTCAAGCTGGAAAAACATAACCATTCTAGCTCTGATACGGTTCACACCACTGTATAACAGCGATACTGTAACCGAAAGAGAACTATGTAACAAAACTTGAATAGACAGAAATAATACGCTGGTATGATTGCGCGGTAATTCAAAAAACTAAAAATATAGCCTCTCAAAGTGGGATGATAAATGGGAGGAAAAGAAGTATATCAATTGATTTTGTGGGAATATGTACTAATGATACGCTGATATTATAGATAGGTTTCATATAGAACTAAAAAAATCCAAAAAAAATAAAATGGCGCTTTCTATCGGTGACTTCATTGCTCTTATTTGTCTTTTATCAACTCTAACTTTAAACCAAATTACTATGATCTCCATTAGAATATCCAAACATCACCGCCTCGGAGAGTATCTCAGATACAGCACTGTTTATGGCCTAACCGGTGCCGTACTGATGACGATCTTTGAACTACTATTGCATTTTGCAGCCAGTGATAGAATGGAAGGCATGCACATGCTCGGTTATCTGATCTTTTTTGCGATCCTGGGAACCGGTACCTACCGGGCCCGAAATATCCTGAACGAAGGTTATGAAGCAAATGATACGATCATTATCGGCCTGATGATCGCAGCCGCTACCGGATTATCATTGATCGTACTGAATGTCCTACTGGCTCTCTTCCATATTCCCGTAGAAGTGGGGATGATCGCCCTACCTATTACCAGCGGCTGGAATTTTGCGGTAAACGCCATGGGCAACCTGCTGATCGATATCAACCTGGGTTTCCTTTCCTCAATTATTTTCGTCTATCTGTTTAACCGCAATTAGTGCAGTATCCGTACCTGTGAACTTGTCCATTCAATAGCCGTAAAACTCAATTTCATGGATAGATTATTCAAACCCGGCGACCGTGTTCAATTGCGCCACGGCGGCCCGACGATGGAAGTGATCAAGTATACGCTTGATCATCCATCAAAAAAACAGGAAGGGATATTTAGTGACCACCACGTGGAATGCGTTTGGTACGAAGAGGATGAACGTAAAAAAGAGGTTTTTGATCAGCGCACTTTATGCAAAGTGGAGAACGGCGGTGGTTTGTTTTCAAACTGATCCGACGACAGTTATTCCACTATCCCTGTCCGGCTTGTGACCGACATCACATTTGCCTAAGTGAAGAAGCCTTACTTTTATAGGAAAGTAATCAACAGGCATGATCCAGGACACAAGCCGGAGTTCAAAACGCAATCTATCAGTTCTCCCCTCTTCTTTACAGTATATTATCCGATCTTTACAGGAGCAAAGAGAACTGAGACCTTCTCATCTTACCCGTATTCTTCACGAAGCCGAAGTAAAGGCCGAAGACCTGAGTCCCTGGGCGGATCTCGAACACACTGCATCCGATAGTTACGGCCGACAACTTGTATATAAAGGCGGCCATTTTGAGATCATGGTCATGTCCTGGCAGCCCGGCGATTTCTCTACCATTCACGATCACGGCCATACCCAATGGGGTGCCGTACAGATATTCGGTCCTGCCGAACATGCTACCTTTCGTCTGGAGAATGGAAAGCTTACCACCCTCGCGCGCTGGGATGTCAGCCCCGGTGATATAGTGGGCGTCAGCCACACTCTGATCCACCAGATGGGCAATCCTACGGAACAGACTCCTTTCCTTAGTCTACACATTTATGGCAATGTGGAAGAAATAAAGAATGTAACCGGAGATGCCCGCATCTTCGATCCCGGAAAGCAGGTCATCTATCGGGTAGACGGCGGTGTCTTTTTCGGCCTGCCGGAGGAAAAGATAAAAAAAACAGAGCCAGGTCCGGCAGCAGATTTCCCTACCAGTCTTCGTCATATGACCGAATTGATTCGCCGGCTACGAAAAATGGAATCGGCCGATATTGATCTGCAGGGTTATGATCTGGAAGCCTTCATAAATGATACTTTCTCCTTCAAACAGAGGGGAAGTCTGATCCGTTACCTGAAAGACATTACAGATGAAAACGATCACCAGGTCAATTCTATCGCCTGGCGGATACTGAACCGGGAGTTGAAGGAAGTAGCCAAACTACAGCTTGAGTTGGGCGGTCTGGCTAAAAGTAAGGATCACTTTCATAAATACGCACAATTGTACGACGGCCTGATCGGGCTTCCCTGCCTCAAGGGCTTTATGGCTGAGTATTTAAAATTCTTTGTGGAAAGGTATCAGTCCGATCTTAGAGGGAAGTCGCTGATCTCACTTGGATGTGGTACTGGATTGGTTGAACGTTTCCTGATCGAAGAATTGGAGATGGACCCTGAAAGGGTCTACGGAATAGATATTAGTGAAGCAATGATCGCCGTAGCCCGTGAACGCATCCATGCGGATGTGGAGGACATACTGCAACTCGATCCCGATGTTCAGCAATGGGATCTGGCCTATAGCGGCCTGAATGTCTTCCAGTATATCGACCACACCCGCCTGGAAGAGGCGATCAGAAAAACTGCGGCTATTGTCAAAACAGGGGGCTACTTTGTAGGTGATTTTATTACGCCGGATCACATCAGATGGTATCCGAATGTCGTTTATTCTGAGGACGGACACATGATCTCACTTCGCACCCCCCAACTGATCGAAGAAAACGGCAGTAACTTTCAGGAAAGTGAAATAGTAAATATTGAGTTTGCCGAAGATCAGATGGAGGTAACCTATGCCGGCCGGCATAGACGTTTTCTTCCTCCCGTAAATCGTATCCGCAACTATTTTGAACGGGCTTTTGGGGGTCAGGTCGATCTTTATGATGCCCACAGCCTTGAATTGATCCCGCAATGGGCCGATAGCTGCAAATCGACCAGATATATTGTAATCGCTCAAAAAAATAATTATCAAACTTAAGCAGAGGTCCGGTACCTTTCTTCGTACATTTTGACGATCTGGGTTCTTGCTCTGAGCAAACGCATTTTGACGGCACTTTCCTTAATGTGCAATTCTTCACATAAAGTTTCGATGGATTGACCATCCAGATATTTCAAACGCAGCACCTTCGCCTGTTGATCCGGCATCTCCTGCAGCAGTTCCGGCAATGCACTCAACTTACGCTCTATTTCCAGTTTTTCGGCGATCTCATTCTCGGTTCGGGGTTCCGGCATCCCTTCCTGCAACGCATCCATTCTATGGAGTGACTGTTTTTTATGCAGGTTGATGACTTTGTTGTGAGCGATCCGAAATAACCAGGCCACCCAAAGATCAGGATCTTTAAGGGTATTTATTTTTTCCAGTACTTTCAGAAAGATCTCCTGTACCATATCCGAAGCGTCACACTGATTGCCCAGAGACT
>JAGQXH010000466.1 GCA_020436695.1 Lewinella sp.
ATACGTAGCATCAATTATTTCATTCCAATGATGGAATCCTGTACCGCTTCGGCTGGTGCAGATCCTCCTTCGAAGACCTCACCCTGAGGTTCTTTGGCATTCGGCGGATTGGTACCCTGAAGGGTGAGGATATAGCTGGCTACTTCCTGCATCTCCTTGGCACGGAGTTGATCTTTCCAGGAGATCATCCCTTTTTCGACTACCCCGTATTTGATCGTGCTGAAAATATCGGCGATACTTCCGCCGTGCAACCAGTACTTATCGGTCATGTTGGGACCAACCCCACCTTCACCGAGTTGCCCGTGACAAACGGAGCATTTACCCAGAAAGATCTCTTTACCGGCAGCCAGGTCGGCATCGCCCGTTAAAGCAGTCACGTTATTTTCATTGACCTGGTCTCCCTGACGGGATACAAAGGCGGCTACGGCTTCATCGGCATCTTCCATTTCCTGCTCATACAGAGCGATCTGCAGCTTACCTTTGTCTAATACGTGGTAATAAGCGAGATAAACGAATGCGAAAGCAATGGAAATATAGAACATGGCCAGCCACCAGGGTGGGAGCCGGTTGTCCAACTCCTTGATGCCGTCGTAATTGTGATCCAATTGGATGTCCCTTTCCTGTTCAACGGGCACATAGGCAGTCCATTGCTTGTACATGCGCTTCCAGAAGCTCTGCGTCGGTGCTTTGGCTGCTTTTTTGAATTCTTCCAGTCCCTGTTCTTCGTAGATGCGGCTGAGCTGAACGTTGGCCAGTGTGCGGAACATAGAGAACATGCCTAATACGGCCAGAACGATCACGGCAAATATGAAAAACAACCCAAAATTCTTGTAGATCAGATCCAGTATATTACCCGATGACTCTCCCGCTACCGCTTCCTGAGCGGAAACTGCCAGGGGCAGCAGAAACAGTGAGAGAAAGTTTATGATGCGAAATTTCATGAGGTGAAATTTTAAGTATTTTTCAAATTACAATTAGTCTTCCAGTGGCAAGTTGGACATTTTGTCAATATAAGCCGGTTGCTTCTTCCAGGCATAGATCGTGACCATGATGAAGAAGACGAAGAACAGCAGGAACGGACCGATAGCCATCCAATCGAGATCTCCTGCCTTTTCAATGATATATTTGAACATGATCTTTATTTTTATTTAGTTCCGGGTTTGGGGTTCTTGGCCCTCAGCTGAAAACCGAGAACCAAGAACCTGATAGCAAATGATCTAATTACCTGCCTGAGCCGCCGGCTTAATGTCCGTTCCCAGGCGTTGCAGATAGGCGATCAGAGCAACGATCTCTTTATTTTCGAGGCCTTCCTGCTCAATACCGTCCGCCCGCAGGCTTTCGGCCACCTGGGCTGCCTGACGCTTCAGGTCATTAACCGCTTCCTGCTCGTAGCCTTCAGGATAGGGCGTGCCCAGTGTGCGCAGTGTAGCGATCTTGTCGGCTGTCAAATCGGTGCTTAGATCATTGCTGATCAGCCAGGGATACGTCGGCATAATTGAGCCCGGAGACATGCTTTCCGGCAGCAGCATGTGGTTGTAATGCCAGCTATCCGGATATTTGCCGCCTACGCGATGTAGGTCTGGTCCGGTACGTTTGGAGCCCCACAGGAATGGACGGTCGTAGATAAACTCACCGGATTTGGAGTATTCACCGTAGCGCACGGTCTCCGAACGGAACGGCCGCACCATTTGTGAGTGACAGCTCAAACAGCCTTCTCGCAGGTAAAGATCACGTCCTTCCAGTTCCAGTGCCGTATAGGGTTTAACCGATTCGATCTTCGGTACATTATCATCTACCAGCGACATCGGGAAGAATTCCACCAAACCACCGATTAAAATTGCGATCGTGGAGAGCCCCAATAGCAGCATCGGTTTGCGCTCGATGCGGCGGTGCAGCTTTTCCGTACTGTGAGCTGCAGGAACCGGCCTTGGAGGCGCTTCCGCCTGTTCGTTGGCTACAAAATCGCCCTGCTTAACGGTTTTAATCAGGTTATAGATCATCAGGATCACGCCACCAAGGTAGATCGTACCGCCAATGGCACGGATGCCGTACATCGGAAGGATCTGGGTCACAGTTTCCAGGAAGTTGGTATAACGCAGAAAGCCGTCCGGGGTGAATTCTTTCCACATCAAACTCTGTGTCCAGCCGGCCCAGTAAAGGGGAATAGCGTAAAATAACATCCCCAGAGTAGCGATCCAGAAGTGGGTATTGGCTAATTTGACGGAATACAATTTGGTGTTGAATATCCTCGGGAGTAACCAGTAGAGGATACCGAAGGTCAACATACCGTTCCAACCCAGGGTACCGATGTGTACGTGACCTACCGTCCAGTCGGTATAGTGACTGATGGCGTTTACGCTCTTGATGGAGAGCATCGGACCTTCAAAAGTGGCCATACCGTAAGCCGTCACCGCTACTACCATCATCTTCAGCACCGGGTCCTGGCGTACTTTATCCCAAGCGCCACGCAGGGTCAACAGACCGTTGAGCATACCACCCCAGGAAGGTGCGATCAGCATCAGGGAAAAAACCATTCCCAGAGACTGTGCCCAGTCGGGAAGTGAAGTATACAGCAGGTGGTGCGGGCCGGCCCAGATGTAAATAAAGATCAGGGCCCAGAAGTGAATAATGGACAGCTTATAAGAGAATACCGGGCGGTTGGCTGCTTTCGGCAGGAAGTAGTACATCAGCCCCAGATAGGGGGTGGTGAGGAAGAAGGCCACGGCATTGTGACCGTACCACCACTGTACCAGCGCATCCTGTACACCGGCATAGATCGGATAACTTTTCCACAAGCTAACCGGTAATTCCAGGTTTTTGAAAATGTGCAATACCGCTACGGTCACCCAGGTGGCAATGTAGAACCAGATCGCTACGTAGAGGTGACTTTCCCGGCGTTTCAGGATGGTACCCATCATGTTGATACCGAATACGACCCATACTGCGGCGATGGCCAGGTCAATGGGCCATTCCAACTCAGCGTATTCGCTGGCACTGGTAATACCAAGCGGCAGGGTCAGTGCGGCGGCCACAATAATGGCTTGCCAGCCCCAGAAGTGGATCTTGCTGAGCAGATCACTGAACATACGGGCTTTCACCAGGCGTTGGAGCGAATAGTAGACCCCCATATAAATACCGTTGCCCACAAATGCGAAAATGGCGGCATTTGTGTGCAAAGGCCGAATGCGACCAAATGTGGTCCATGATGTAAAATTTAGAGAGGGGAAGATCAGTTGCAATGCTGCAAGCAAGCCGACCGTCATACCTATCAAACCCCAAAAGGCGGTTGCGTAAGCAAACTTTTTTACGATCTCGTTATCGTAATAAAAGGTCTCAACTTTCGACATCGTTAGTAGCGTTTTTTGACGAAATATAAATGACTTTATCCGTTAGTAGGTCCGTGTATGACGGCCTGCTTCTTCACAATTCCCGGATAACTTAATTTGGTTTGATTTATTCAGTGGGCAGTCCTTCTGTACGCTGCGACTCCTGATCATCGATGCCATTCTTTTCCCCACTGGGGCCTGGCTGATCATCGAAAAGGATCCGTACGGAAGGTGTATAATCATCTTCATATTGCCCGGACCGGACTGCCCAGAGAAAACTAATCAGGAATCCCAGGGCAATAATAAGGCTCAGTGCGATCAATACAAATATGATTTCCACTTTCTTTGAATTTTAATGGTGTAAATTTATACCGGCTAACCAGGGTCTCTATTGAGTGTTATCAGCTACCAGGGTGATATAAGTCATCAACTTATTACAGTTTCTTGCAGTGACCGTTGATGATCACCTCCCTGGTTGCTGACAATAATTTTATTCCAGATCTGTACTTACGCTCATAAAAGTAACTTCCGTCAATGCACTCCCGGACTCACGTCTGTCAGGCTCACTAGAAATGGCCGGACTTTCTTTAGTCGTCAGTGAAGCGGCCGTGAGACGCGTTGACAGCACGCCAAAGGTCACGATGGTCATGGAACTTAAAGGCATCAGAATGGCTGCCACAACGGGCGATAAAAGCCCCTGTACGGCAAAGCTCAATCCGATAATATTATAGATCAAGGCCAGAAAATAAGCATAGATAACCAGACGGTTGCTCTGACGGCCGTAATATAGCAATTGCGGGATCTGTGCAAACTGCCCTGCATCGAGGATCGCATCACTGGCCGGCGTAAAATTATTGGTGTTTTCGGCGATCACCAGGCCGACATCGCTTTTACGCAGTGCACCGGCATCGTTCAGCCCGTCACCGATCATGAGCACCTTTTTGCCCCGCTTCTGGAGGCGGTGAATAAAGTCCAGTTTATCCTGTGGGCTTTGCCGGAAATGGAGATGATCCGCCGAAAAATAGCGGCTTAGGTAGCCGCTTTCCCTGGCATTATCACCCGACAGCAGATACAGTTCATAGGTATCTTTGAGTGCCTCGATGAGTGGCGTGAAACTGGATCGGTATTGGTGTTGTACCTGGAAATGACCGGCCAACTCTCCGTCAACCCGTAAAAATACCTGGCCTTCGGGGGCCAAAAGGGGTTCGACGTCCAGATAGGCCGCCGAACCCACCAAAAATTGATGCTGTTCGATGTTTCCTGAAATTCCTTTTCCGGTCTCTTCCAGGAAATCCTCTACGGTCAGGGTGCCCTGCTGTCGGTCCATTGCGTCGGATATCGCCCGTGACAGCGGATGGGAAGATTGCCGGCAAAGCGATAGTACGGCCTTTTGTTCCCATGAACTCAGCGACCGGCCTTCATATTTTACACCCAGATTTTGTTGCCCTTCGGTTAGTGTACCGGTTTTGTCGAATACAATGGTGTCGATATTCTTCAGCCTTTCGATCACATTGGTATTTTTCAGGAAAAGCCCGGACCGGCCTAAGAGGCGCAACGCACTGCCCAGGGTGAATGGCACCGACAGGGCAATAGCGCAGGGGCAGGCGATGATCAGAACAGCCGTAAAGACATTGATCGCCAAACCGGCATCTTTGGGTAACCAGTATAGCAGACTGATCATTGCAATGGTCAAAATACTAATGGTGAAGTACTTACCCATCCGGTTAGTGGTCAGTATATGCTGTTCTTCCTTATCTTTTTTGAAAGTATCCTGATCCCACAGACGGGTCAGATAACTTTGTGATATCGGACGATTGATCAACACCCGGATCTGTCCGCCGTTTTGCCTGCCGCCGGCAAAAAGCTGATCGCCGACTTTTTTGGTCAAGGGGAGTGATTCGCCGGTGACAAAGCTATAGTCCATGCGGGCGGTCCCTTCCGTGAGCAAACCGTCGGCGGGGAGGAGCTCTCCGTTGCGGATCAGAATGCTGTCGCCCTGTTTGAGCTCCTTAACACCTTTACTAGTGCCGTCGCTCAGCCGGACTGCGATCGGGAAATAAGCCTGATAGTCGCGCTCGAATGATAAACTGTGGTAGGTCTTTTGCTGGAACCATTTACCGATCAGCAGAAAAAAGACCAGTCCGGTAAGACTATCCAGATACCCGGCGCCGGTGTGGGTGAGTATCTCATAAGTACTGCGGGTGAACAGCGTGAGGATACCCAGCGTAATGGGAATATCAATGGTAAGTACGCGTGAGCGGAGATTCACCAGCGCAGCCCGCCAGTAGTCCTGTGCGCTGTACCAGACCACGGGAATGGCCAGCGCTACATTGAGCAGGCCGAATATAGTGCGGTAAGAGGCTTCCGAAACACTATCCAGGCCAAGGTATTCGGGAAAGCTCAACAACATACTGTTGCCGAAAGCAAAACCGGCAACCCCTAACTGATAAAAGAGTTTCCAGTCGCGGGGGGCTTTTTTATCCCGGCTCAGATCGCTGAGGTTAAAATCGGGCGCATAGCCGATACTGGCCAGTAATTCGGCCAGTTCGCGCAGCGAAATGAGGTCGGTATCGAAAGTAATATAGGCTTCCTTACGTAAAAAATTAATGCGTGAAGACTGGACACCTGGGTGGAGTTTATAGAGTTTTTCCAACAGCCAGATGCAGGCCGAACAATGGATCTGAGGCAGGGAAAGGGTCACTTTTGCCGTGCTGCCTTCCCGGAAATCCAGTAATTGTTCCACGATCTGAGGTTGATCGAGTGCCAGAAAGCGATCCAGATTACCGGCTTTCTGCCGTGCGCTGAGCCGGTCTCGCTGCTCGTAGAAACTTTCCAACTGATTTTCACTGAGCAGCTCATACACCGTTTGACAACCCTGGCAACAGAAGTGCTTATCATCTAAAACAAAATGATCATCCGTACAGCTCTCACCGCAATGATAACAGGACGGTTGATCGGTTTTTAGCATCAATTTTGGTTCAACCAAGGTGTTCATTCTTGTCAATTGGTATCTGGTAAATCTAGAAAATTCCCGCCGAATATTATAGGGACTTCCCTGATCGTCCGAGTTTACCTTTATCCGGAGCAGCTCACTTCAGGCAGAAGTTGGAAATGGCATACAGCCGCCACTGGAAAAGGGTAAATGCTAAATGTTGTTCATTTTCAACGAGTTAACCGGTTTGGGCTATTGTTGTAATGAATACAGTCGCAAAACTAGAGACCGTTGACGGCCCTATGAGTGATAAGGTTCAGAGTGGATGATGATTTTCGTCACCATTTTTGGGATAGGGGCGGCCCTAATTTTGTCACTTTCTGACTTTGTCTTTGGAGCATTTAAACAATTGAACCTATGAAGCTTTCGCTTTTGGAGAAGTACGACAAGCCCACGCCCCGGTACACCAGTTATCCAACGGTACCATATTGGGAAATGCCGCCTACCCAGGAAGAATGGATGCAACTGGTACAAAAGCGAACGGAGCTTCATCCTGAGATCAGTGTTTATGTGCATTTGCCTTATTGTGAGCAATTGTGCACCTACTGCGGTTGCAACAAGCGGATCACCGTCAATCATGCAGTGGAAGAACCCTA
>JAGQXH010000467.1 GCA_020436695.1 Lewinella sp.
ATCGGGAATGAGATCAACCACGGTATCGTCTGGCCGGAAGGGCATGTCAGTCATCTCGACAGCCTGGCCCAACTGATCAATGCCGGAACGGCCGCGGTCAAAGCGGTTGATCCTACCATTTCCATGATGTTGCACGTAGCTCTGGGCGGCCAGAACGACGAGTCCGTTTTCTTTATCGATAATATGATCAAACGCGGCGTGCACTTCGACGTCATCGGCGAATCCTACTATCCGAAGTGGCACAACACCCTGGATGATCTGCGCGACAATCTCAACGATCTGGTGCGCCGCTACAACAAGGATGTCATTGTAGTGGAATACTCGGCCAAAAAGGAGGACATCCACAAGATCGTATTCGATCTGCCGGATGGCCGGGGTAAGGGCACTTGCATCTGGGAGCCGCTGAATACCTGGGAATCGGTGTTTGACCGGGAGGGGAATGCGAATGGATTGTTGGAGTTGTATGATAAGTTTAAGAAGAAATACTATGCAAAAGGAGATGAATAAGATGGACATGAATATTGCTGGATGCGGGAGAAATTGGCCCGGCTATTGAAAAACAGATAGTTTTCACGTAATTTTATACTAAACCAAACCCCTTTTATCATGAAAAACCCCAGTTTACGACGTCCGGGTACCTCTATCCGGATATTTTGCCTTGGCCGGCATTATCACATCCAGCAAGTTGGTTTCTCTTTAGTTCTCATCATCCTGTTGTCCGGCGGCTGTTGTCCGAAGATAGATCATTTTTTGGCCTATGAACCGGTTCCAGTTCACATTTCGCCCGAAAATATCTCCTTTACCGATCAGTTCTATAAAGAAAATCAGATAGGTGCCAGTGTACAAAGAGTTGCGGCCTTTGCCAATCCGGTTGAAAAGGTCCATAACGATACCCTCTACAAGATCCGGAATAGAGATCATCATCTCACCGCCTATTATCTGGAGTCAGAAGTACCTGCGATGGATAGAACGGTTTTGATCTCTAACCAATTCACCAATAAGAAAGATCAAAAGATCGTAGTGGACACCAGGCCTATCTGGATACTGGTGCCGACACAAAAGTTGTATCCGAATCAGCATCGCCCTCCCCGAAAATTATCGCATTTCGTCTGCTATTCTATCAGGCAGAGCGGAGGCGGTTCAACGGAACCGGTCAGGCTCAGGGATGAATTTGGGCCCCACTCGCCGGTCTCCGTAGGTCGGCCGATGTATTTATGTAATCCGGCTACCAAGTTCCATAATCATCGGAAATTCCGCCCTTACAACAAGCGAGATCACCTGGTCTGGTACCAGGTGGAAGAGGAATTTCAGCAACAGGTGAAATTAGAAAACCAGATGGATTCTTTAAAACTGGACTTGCGAAAGATCTCCTGGCTTGGCGTACCATCTACCAAAAAGGAATTAGATCCGACCACACCCCAGGAAAACCCATAGCAGTGAAGATCTATGCGTTAAGATCAAATTGGATGAGGTAAAAGTTGATCTTTTAGGTCTGCAGATGCAGCAAAGGAGATTAACTTTTACTTCGATCCTTTCCCACCACCAGATGCATGGTTGCGCATATGGTTCCAGCTAACCATTCCAATTAGTTAATTTGAAATGGCCGAACCGAGTGAACAGCATAAGTCCAGAAAAATTATTTTCCAAACATGTTGACGACGAATTCGTCATCTACTTCTCCCTGCCCCAAGGGTACGATCAAAATCAGATATACCCCGCCCTCTACCTCCTCGATGCCCAATGGGCCTTCCCCAAAGCCGTCCGGGCGGCCACTAACCTTCAAAAAAGCAAAAAATTCCCGCCATTTATATTGATCGGCATCGGTTATCCGAAGCTATACCGGGAGAATGGCTATATCCGGCACCGTGTCCGGGATCTCACCTTTCCGGCAGATGTGGCGGGAGACCCGGAATATGAATTATCCGGCCGGGCAGATCAGTTCACGGCTTTTCTACATCAGGAATTGATCCCTACGATCGAGGCCCGATATTCCATCGACACTAAGAACCGCACCCTGCTTGGACATTCGTTGGGCGGCTACCATGACCTCTACAACCTGTTGCGCTTTCCGGACACCCCTTTCCAAAACTTCATTGCCGCCAGCGCTTCTCTCTGGTGGGGAGATGGTTTCCTTTTCGGTTTGGAGGAAAAATGGAAGCTGGAGGGGCGATCTGTGCCGCCCCGGCCGCTCATCACGGCCGGTGAGAAAGAAGGGGCGGAGCAGGTCACTGAATCTGAGAGGATGGTTCATCATTTGCAAAAGTGGCGGCATATTGGCTTGGAGACCAGATACCGGCTTTACAAAGGCGCCAGGCACCGGGCGTCTGCTATCGCCAGTTTAGTGGATGGTGCCAGGTGGTTCTATACGAACAAAGGAGAATAGGTTTTGGCTAATCCTCAAAGTGGTACATCGTCGTGATTTCTGCGCGTAAAGAACAAGAGGGCTACTGCTATTTACTACATCTCTACGTTTTAGTAGCGCGAGACGGCCCCGAACCACCGACCTTTCCGATAGAGTCGGGACGCTCAAACCAGCTGAGCTACCGCACCACAAAAAAGGCCTGCCAAAATCCGACAGACCTTTCTTTTGTAGCGCGAGGCGGACCCGAACCGCCGACCTCATGATTATGAATCATGCGTATTTTGTATCTATATGGTTCTATTTGTGCTGATTTTGAGATGATTACAAATAGATTGCATGAAAATAAGACGGTTTATAACCATAAAAATCGTAACTTTGTTTGAACAATGTTCGAACAGTTACTTATTTTATGTTTACTACAGGTGTAATTTTATATCATAGACCCGGCAAGGACGGGAAGCATCAACTAGCGATCAGGATCACGAAAGATAGAAAATCTTCTTACGTTTTCCTCGGTCAGTATATTGAGAAAGACCAATGGGATAAGAAGACCCGAAAGGTCAGAAAGAGTAATCCCAACTCTGCCCGTCTCAATGCCTTCCTGGTGAAAAGGCTGGCAGAGGTCAATAAAACACTTCTGACGGATGAGATTGAAGATAAAGACACCACCGTTCAGGAAATACATAAGGTCGTCGTTAAAAAAAGATCAAAGAACTCCTTCTTTGCCGAAGCTCAAAAGTACTTCAACAATTTACGGGAGGAAGGAAAATACAACCGCTATACTTCTGAGAAACCGCGTATTGAGCGATTTGAAATCTTCCTGAAGGGTAAAGACGTAAAATTTCAGGAGATTACGGTTTCTCTCTTGGAGCAATTCAAAGCCCATTTGAAAGGTAAATACAAAGCCTCCGAGAGAACGGCTGTCAACTACATGATCACCATTCGCACCATTTTTAACCGGGCAATCAAGAGCGGTATCGTTGATCAGAAACACTACCCATTTGGAAAAGACAAAATGCCGGTCCGTTTCCCCGATACTGAAAAGATGGGGCTATCTAAGGATGAATTAACAAAGCTTGAGGAAGTAGATTTGTCTGATTTCCCTAAAATGCACCATGCCCGGAACGTCTGGCTTTTTTCTTTTTATTTCGCAGGGATCAGGGTTTCTGATGTTTTGCGTTTGCGTTGGTCAGACTTTCAGGAAGGCCGGTTGCACTACACAATGGGAAAGAATAGCAAAACAGGTTCTTTGAAAACGCCTGAGCAGGCTCAACTTATTTTGGCGCAATATGAGTCCCTTAAGCGTCATACGGATGACGTTATTTTTCCCGAGTTGAAAGTAGTGGATGATTTTTCCGATACATACCTGGTTCAGCGCAAAACCAGCTATGCGGTCAAAACGCTGAATAAATATCTCAAGCGTTTGGGAGAAAAGCTCAGCTTTGAGAAAAAACTGACCATGCATATTGCACGGCACACCTTTGGCAATCTCTCAGGTGATCGGATTCCTATCCAGATGTTGCAAAAGCTATACAGGCATTCCGATATTACAACGACAATCGGTTATCAAAAGGCTTTTATTTATAAGGATGCGGATGATGCGTTGGACGCGGTTTTGAATTCATAAATGGCAAGCAATATACAATTCACTTCACGAGCCTATCCATCTCCTTCATTTTTCCCAAACAACACTCAAGATATTCTTGTAAGCTTTTGTCACTATACAATATTCGTAAAACTCAGTATCATCTTCGTAGTCCTTTAAATTGAAGTATGTCGATTTGGAGATTTCTTGTCGTAGATCGTTTGCACGATATATTGGCTCATAGTCAGCATTGATGTATTCCATTGCGACCGAATCTTCTGGCGGAGAAAGTCTTGTAATATCTTTTATCCAAACTCTTAAGTCATCAGATTTTTTCCAATATCTTACCTTTCCATTGAATATATGAAAGATGGCAATCGGGTGAAGGTCAGTTTCAAAGTATTTGAATACTACAGATGTTAAACTGGTAAGAAATCGCTCTGCTAATTGTTTGATCAAATCAGGGCCAAATATTTTACCCGTTGCCTCTGCATGAAATATGCTACTTGGCATTAAGTACTCCGTTGCGAATTGATTGGCCTCATATTCTTGTATACCCTTTTTAAGTTGTGTCTCCGCATTATTAAACCATTCAAGGCTTGCACCATCATCATGAATAAGACTACCTCTGTGCATTTCTAAGTGACCTAATTCATGAGCTATAGCAAACCGTCTTCTTCCTTCATATTGGATGTCAGAATTTATGAAAATTGTGCAAACTTTCTTCCCATACACAATTCTTCCATCAATTTTGCCCATTGACTTATACTGTAAAATCCCACCTCTTCCGATTACAACGTCTTCTATTGGAATATCATTAGGATCTTCTAAGCCTATTTCTTCTCTCAGGCGAATTGCCGCTTGTTTTCCTTTATTCATCTTCTAAACTGGCATCAATCTCATCAAACAAAGCCGTTAAGTCTAGTTGTTCGAGCACGTTACTCATTTCTTCCTCTGTCATTTTGTCAAAATTTCGATAGTTCGCAGCTAGCCCATGCTGTTCAACATGCTTTTTAAAGATAGAAAAAATTTTTCCTTCATTTTTTTCTTTTGATGCTTTCAACCGTCCTGAAGCCTCAGCTATAGAGATAACTTTTGCTACTCTGTTTTTACGAATATGCGTTCTTGCCTTAAAAAGTATTTGTTTAGCTATTCTTTCATAATTCTTCGTTTGCCCTTCATATGCCTCACCCGACTCATATGTCACCTCCCCATCAACTGAATGATCTTCTTCCAGATAAAAGTTCAATAAACCTTCCTCTATGTTCTTCAATAGGCTGTCCTTACTCATTGGTTCTAGAATTTAGCAATTCTCTAATAGGACCGAGTTTTCTTTCTAATCGCTTTTTGGCCTTGTAAATTTCAGTGATGTCCAAACCCCAAAATTCGGCAATTTCTCTGGGCCGTGTGATCTCATCTAACCAACATTCGAAAATCATTTCTTCGATTTCATCTGGAGGTGGTACATGTTCTTTAAGCTTTTGGGTCAGCAATTTCTTCAAGTCTTCTAGATCTGTGCTGTTGCTTTTACCAGGAACTGAAAGCTCTTCTATTTCAAATTCATAATTGAAATCCATGACTTTCTGCCCAAATTGATCATTGTATTGGCTTACCAAGCTTTTAACTGATCCAAAAAGAAAATGTTTGAAAGTGTAGGCTTTATTCCAATTCCTAACTCCTGTAACCGTTTTTTCAAAGACATCTCCTACTAATTTTTCTGCATCAACAATACTTTCGCCTTTCATTCGGTACATAGCATAAGTCACCAAATCCTTGAAAAGCCCCCCTAAATTCAGCGCTTCAAGTTGTTCGACGATCTCTTCCAAGGTGGCTATGTCCTTACTATGTTTCAATAATAATAGCTTAATTTTTTAAATAATTTGCCGCTAACGGCAAAAAAGAACAGAATATCAGCATATAGGTACAGAAGGGAAAAGCAATAAAGATCAAAAATAGTTAATTCTTAATAGATTATGATAAAAAACATACTACAGGTAGGGGCAGGTACTATATTTTTCATTTGGGGAAACTGGTTTGCAGAAAGTGACTTACGACCGGAGCTACTTGGGATGGCTATAGGGATCATCGCTGCTCTTTCTATTGAACTTATTTATTTTCTTTACACTGAACGTTATTTTTTACAACTTTATCTGAATTGCCTTATTCTTAAGCGTAATTCAGAGCTACGTCTTTCTATAGCATATATCTTTAAGATAGAAGTAAGAGGCAAGTATCTTTTAGTTAAGAATAGCCGATTTAATATTCCTACCTACCAACCCGTCGGAGGCGTTTATAAGTATTTCCATCCGGAAGCAACCAAAGTACTTAGCAATATGAGTGTTGTTGCTGATAATGCAATTGATAACGATGAAAAAAGTGAATTTGATTTACGTCAAAAAATGTCAAAACGAAAAAATATAAGAAAATTCCTTAAATGGTTTTTTGGCTCAATAGAAAGAGAATCAGATCCTTGGAGAGAATTTTATGAAGAATTGGTGGCTACTAAAATTCTCCCATCTGAAAAATTTAAATACATATACTACGATCTCACCGGACAACACTTTGAACCAATACACTTTGATAACTACTTTAATATTGACACCCTCAAATATGTTGACGTTTACACTCCCAGATTTGTCAATCAACAACAGAAAGATGAATTAGATAAAATTTTCTTGATCAAGAGCGATGAATACATCTGGGTAACAGAAGACGAGATCAGTAAAAAATTTAGTAGAGATGGAAAACGAATCTCTGATCATGCACATAAGATTTTTTTCACTAAAAAATTAAATTGATGTTGGTACTTGAAAATAAAGCGACTCAAGTAGACAGTTTGCTAGACAAAATGGCTGAAGACATTCAACTGGATAAGACTAGATATGAAAGAATGATCCAAAGTTATGAGGCTGTAAAAAAATGGATAGAAGCTGATGAAGCGTTTTTTAAG
>JAGQXH010000468.1 GCA_020436695.1 Lewinella sp.
CTCTTGTAGGAGGTTCAAGTACTCTTTGTATTTCAGCAAATTGCCGAAAATCGCCTTGATCCTCTTTTCAAATTCGCGGGTATCTTTTCGGAGTGTTCTCAGTACTTTAGGTTCTTTATAGGCCGTATTAGGTGTGAGTTCCAACTCGGGGTAATAAGCGACTGGAGCCATATAGGCTTGTCCTTGGTACGTAAAACTGAAGAATTCATACTGGAACGGATAGTATTTGATCAGACGAAATTCAGGCTGATTAGGATCATCTTTACTCTTGGGGTCGTTATCCAGTCGTACCTCAATCCCATCTTGATCCGGTATATTGATTTTGATATCTTTTTTCAATGATGAATAGGTGTTGATCTTGCGCAATTTCCATTCACCTTTTGGTGATTGCTGAAAACTGCTGGCGAGAGTATTCTCAATATCCTCGTTAAGTACCTCTACTACTTTTACATCTGGTATACTAACCTTGTATAGTTCTTGCGGTGGAAATAAGCAGGCCAGAAAATAGGAGCGGTTGAGCAAGCGGGAATCGATAAACTCTACAGGGGCAAAAGAGTAGCCTACTCCGTTGATCTGTTTTAGGAAGGTACTGTCTTCCAAGGTCATTTTCGGATAACCAAGCACCCGGTCTCCATGCTTGTCTAAAATAGTCAATAAACGTGAACTTGGATTGGTAGGTGGCTTTTTCTTGATGGTTCCATTTTCTCCGCCAGTTTTTTTCAGCAACTTCATCCCACTTAAATTATCTGCCGTTGGAGGGGGCTCCAGCAACGCATCCACGTCATCTGGCACATTACCGGATGTTCGTTTAACGGAAGAGATCCCCCCGTGGGTAACGGATAGGGCATCGCAAGACAGACAGGCGGTTTTTTCCACAGGCCCTGAAACTGGGCCGTCAAAGATAGTATGAACGGTCGATTCCACATTGCTGATAAAAGCAAGAGCATCCAAGCCCGTCATTGATGTTTCAGTAAAGTCATCATACGGCATTAACACTTCCTGGTAATCTCCACAGGGGAGCCAGGGATCATTTGCAATCACTACCTTTAAGTTTGCGGTGGTATCTTCCCGATAAGCCTTTACTACCAGAGAATGGTTATTTCCTACTGTATTACTTGGCGCTTCGGCCACATTAACAATAAAAGGACGGCAATCATTGATCTGCTTTTTTATTTGACTCCATTGCATAGGCTCATCTTCATAATTGATTTTTTGGTTGGAAGAATAACCCATATTGGAAAAAATGAGATCAAAGTAGTCGGCTCCCAACGGGCCGGGATTATCAGCTTCTGCATTATATAATAGCGATAGTTGAGCCAATCCCACATGTATTTTCGGCTTGTCACATCCATCGGGTAAAGGATCAAGGCAACTTAGGCAGCAAGGAGCGGTATCAATAGCCGTAAAATAGGTATGCCCCAGAATTAGCCTTTGTAATTCTTTGGCCAGAAGACACTGACTAACCGTATCCGGATTTGTTCCATCCGGTGGGTCGTGAAAGTCCATTACCATTTTCATACTGGCAGCCCAGCACCAACTACTGGTCTTCTGACTCCGATATGGAATAAGCAATTCAGTGGTAACCATCTGAGCGTGCAGGGACGAAAAAAATGAAAGGAAAAGAACGAACAGAAGCCTGTTTCTTATCGAAGAAAAGCAATTCATAAAAATCCCCAGTGTTTGTGATTAAATCAATTTATTCTCTAAAGCCCGCACGATCGCCTCCGCCCGGGAATTGACGTGCAGTTTTTTGTAGATATGCTTCAAGTGGCTATTCACCGTTTCCGTGCTTAAAAAAAGCTTAGTGGCGATCTCCTTGCTACGCATGGCCTTGGTCAGTAAGGTGAGCACCTCCTTTTCCCGTTCGGTGAGATCAACGTACTCCGGCTCGGATCGAACCGTATCACTGGTGAAAAAACGAGCTACTTTGGCCGCAATAGCGGGTGAAAAATATCCCCCGCCCTTATGCACTTCTTCAATGGCGTCTTCCAACCTATCAAAGGGATCACTTTTGAGGGCATAGCCCCAAGCTCCCCGGCAGAGCGCTACAAAAATGCGATGCTCGTCTTCAAACTGTGTCTGAATCATCACTTTGGTTTCCGGACTGGCTTCCTGGATCTTGGTCATAGCATCGAGGCCGGAAATGCCCGGCATCTCGATATCCATCAGTACCACATCCGGTTGGTATTCGTGGATCTGATCCACGGCTTTTGTAGCATTGGGGAAGGATTGGGTAAGAAATACTTTGTCCGAATCCTCAAAGGCATCTGTGAGCGCTTCCCGAAAATTTTGGTTGTCTTCAAAAAGAATTACTCTGATCATTGGTTGTAGGCGATTTGTGGTTTACATCAGATGCGCTAAAGATGGATTTTCCGATTGAATTGATATATCCCCAGTTTTGGTGAAATTTATCCCAGTCAAACTACTTAGAATATCGGAAAATCAAATATCAGGCACTACAATGGTCGCAGTTGTTCCCTTGCCCAACTCCGAATCGATCTTAATATCGAGAAAGCCCTCTATGGAGTACTGTCGCAAATTGTTCAAACCGTTCCCTTTAGATGCTTTTTTAGTATCGAAGCCTTTTCCATCGTCTCTAACCTGGATCTTTAAGCCGGATTTGGTTTTGGAAAGATGCATCACTGCGGATGAGCCTTCGGCGTATTTAACACTATTATTAATCACCTCTTTCAAGGCTAGATAAAGCTTGTTGACCCGACCGATATCCAGTTTTTGCGGAAGTTTCTGCGCTAGATTGTCCTGATAATAGAATTTCATATTTTTTAAAGCAAAGTTCTCCTCGGCATAATCTTTGATATCCAATAGCATGGTTTGTAAGGAATCCTTTTTCGGATCTACCAGGTCGAATACAAATCGTAACTTCTTCTGAATACTCTCCAGGATCTGGTAGGTTTTGATCACGCCGTCTTTGACCTTCGGGTCGAGCGGTTCTATTTTGCGTTTCAGCATCTGCAGCCGGAGTGAGACACTGCTTAGGTCGCCACCAATATCATTATGTAGCTTGTTGGTCCAGTCATTGCGTAATTCCGACAATTTTTCTTTATTGCGGAAGTTACTCAGCATGATAAAATAAATAGCCCCTCCGAAAAGCAGTAGTAAATAGAAGATGAGCAGGGGTACAAACCACCATTTCTCCATGAACGAACCTTTCACCACCACGGTAATAGGTGGTGCCGGTTCTTTGCCTTCGAGATAAGTTTTAAATTGATAAGTGCCGGCCTTGAGCTTGGTATACATAGCGACCGGCAATTGCTCATTGTGAGGATGTTCATCCTTATTTTCCAATAAGTAATACAGCTTACTTTCCTGATGACTGCCGGAGAATACGAAGGATAATTGGTCGGAAGATTTTACAATTATGCTATCCCCTTCAACAATGAGGAGCCTATCGTTGGCAAATACGGCTCTGACAAGAGGATGGGCATTCTGAGCCGAAGCCACAACACATAGTAAAATGAATTGTACTATAACCAGGGGGCTTTTCAAGTTTTTGCGTTTTGGTACCTGCTGTAATTGAACTCCAATTTAGGCATTTGCGTTCACAAATGCCAGTATTTTTTCAGCGCATTGTTTTAATCCATAGATTTTTAGTACTGAACCATATTAGTGAAACTGGCGAAATCAGAACGATGTACCAGGATCAAAAACAGCATTGAGAATGGGAACGATCTTTTATCGCCGTAATGAGCCAACCATATTATATTTCGTTTCTGAAATTAAAGAATTGTAGTTGTGGAAACAGGAATGGCGTAGTTATATTTTTAGGTGATATTCATCATGATTTTTTGAAATTGTTGATTGTTAGTTATTTGTGGTAATACTCAACTACTACACAACGCCAGAAAATGAGGAATGGCGTAGTCATGGTGAGGTAGTAAACTTGGTGATTCCTATTCTAATATTGTAATTTTACATGGCCAAACAATTCATATCTTAAATAAAATTTGGCTCCGCAGACTTTAGCGATATTAAAATCCCAATCCTAACAAACAAAATCACTTTTTAACGAAACGAACTAAAAACAGTTGAAAGGGAACCCCCTTTCTGAACACCCGGGGCATATCACGTGCTGTGTCGGAACCAGATTTGTATGTCTGGTTTCCGGTGCAGCAAATGGATATAATCCGGATCAAACACTCGGAGAAAGTCATCCTCGGCAATTTTTTCGTATTGCCCTGACTAACCACTGATGACTGTTGACTGACGACTTACAATTTATTACACCATTGTTATGAAGCTTTAACTAAAATTCCGTTCATCATGAGATTAAACTTAATATTGACGCTCATCTTTAGCGTGCTGTCAACCATGGCCTTTGCCCAGGCAAGGGAGATCACTGGTACGGTGACGGACGCAGAAAATGGAGATCCATTAATTGGCGTTACAGTGCTGGTGGAAGAAACCGGTACCGGTACGGTAACCGATTTTGATGGCACCTTTACACTCAGCGCAGAAACGGGTAATACCCTGGCCATCAGCTACACGGGTTACTCTCCTCAAACCCTCGTGGTGGGAGCAGAAAGCCATTATGACGTGAGACTATCTTTTGGTTCTGTGGCACTGGAGGAAGTGGTAGTGGTCGGCTACGGTACACAGCGGTCCAAAGACCTGACTTCCTCGATCAGTACGATCAAGTCCGACGATATTACAAAGACCCCAACCGGTCAGGCCATGCAGGCGCTGCAGGGCAAAGTAGCCGGTTTGCAGATCGTGAGCAGCGGCTCACCCGGCACCGGCCCTACGGTCCGGATACGCGGTATCGGATCCTATCCGGGCAGCAATAATGAATCGCCTTTATATGTAGTGGACGGGATGTTTTTCAATAATATCGATTTTCTCAACACCAATGATATCGAAAGTATTTCCGTACTTAAAGATGCTTCGGCCGCCGCTATTTACGGCGTGCGCGCCGCAAATGGTGTAGTATTGATCCAGACTAAATCCGGTTCCTACAATCAACCAGCCGAAATAACTTACGATGGCTATTATGGCATCCAGGTAGCACAGAACGTTTTGAAGATGGCCAATGCCGAGCAGTTTACCAATATGGCTCTGGAATCAGGATCTGAAGCGGATGCCAGCTTCATTCTCAACGCCATGCAGCGTTATGGGCGAAGCCGGATCAACCCGAATGTGCCGGATGTGAATACGGATTGGTACAGCGAGATATTGCGGGAAGCTCCCATGCACAACCATAGCTTGACCGTAAATGGAGGTGGTAATAATGCTACTTATTCTATTGGCGGCAGTTTCTTCGGACAGGAAGGTATCCTCGACATGAAGAACAACTACGAGCGCTTTAACCTGAGATCCAAAATTGATTATAAAGCTACCGATTGGTTGACCATTGGTGGTAATGTGATCATGAGCAATTCCACCCGCTATGCACCGGACGATGCCGCCTGGTTCCGGGCTTATTTTGCGGTACCCATTATGCCGGTCTATGACGAATCGAACACGGAAGCGACTCCACTACCGTTGTCTAATGCGCAAGACCTGGGATATCGGGGTGGACAAAATCCCCTTTCCGCCACGAAATTCACGGATAATCGCATCAAGAGCCGGAACATGCTGACCAACTTCTACGTGAAGCTGGATATTATCCCGGATAAATTGACCTTCAAGTCAAGCTATAACCACAATTTTGAGACGTATACCCAGCGACAGGTTCTGCTGCCTTATTATGTAGGCAATGCCTATCAGAATCCCGATGCTAATTTGCTCAAAAAATCGGAGACCAGATCCAACCAGATCTGGGACAACCTGTTGACCTTCACCGAAGATTTCAATGATCACAACCTACAGGTAATGGTCGGTTCTTCCTTCCGTGACGAGGCCTGGGATCAGCTGCAGGCCCGTGGGCTTAATTTCCCCGTCGATCAGGAGCAGGCCTGGTACATCAGTCAGGCGGAGACTATTCCCCTCGATGATGTACAGGACAACGGTACCCGCCAGTATGGTTTGTCCTATTTCAGCCGCCTGGCTTATAACTACAAGCACAAATATTTGATCTACGGTACTTTCCGGGCAGACGGTACTTCCAAGTATCAGGAAAAATGGGGCTATTTCCCCACCGTTGGCGTGGGCTGGGTCGCTTCCGAAGAGAACTTCTTTAATATTCCTGGAGTCGATTACCTGAAATTCCGGGGAAGCTGGGGTGAACTCGGTAATGACCGAATTGCCGCCAGTGACGGTGCCAGAACCACCAGTATAGTTACCACGGCCATCAACGATGTGCTGGTATCCGGTACTACTACTTCAAGTACTTTCTCGGCACTGGAATGGGAGGTAGTGGAAGAGTTAAACTTCGGTTTGACCTCCTATCTGCTGAACAATCGCCTCAGCATCGATGCCGATTATTATATCCGGGATACGAAGAACGCAGTAATTCCGGTAGAGATCCCATCCGTGGGTGGTACGGTAAGAAGAAATGTGGGTGTGATCAGAAACACTGGTCTGGAACTGGCGCTGGACTGGAGCGACAATTTCTCCGAAGACTTCCGGTACAATATCGGCGCCAATATCACTACCCTTAAGAATGAAGTGATTGACCTCTTTGGTCAGCCTTATATTGACGGCGGTACCGCTGAATTCCGTCAGCGCTCCATCGTAGGGCAGCCGTTGCTGGCTTTCTTCGGTCGTGAAGTACTTGGTGTTTACCAGACACAGGCTCAGATCGATGCCGATCCCATCGCTGTGGACAATGGGCTGGAACCGGGTGACCTGATCTACAAAGATCAAAATAACGATGGTTTGTTGGATGACGACGACCGGGTAGTACTGGGCTCTTACCTTCCCAAACTGATGTATGGCGGTAGCCTGGGACTCGGGTTTAAAGACCTCGATATTTCCGTAAACATCCTTGGTCAA
>JAGQXH010000469.1 GCA_020436695.1 Lewinella sp.
CAGCTATCCACGTTGCCTGCGCAATCCGTTGCGTAATAGGTAACGGTATGGTCACCTACCGGCAGCGTAACCGGAATAGGGGCGATCGGATCTACTACCGTAGAATCGATCAGATTATTCACCCGGTAGGCCAAAACGATATAGGGAATATCTTTCACCTCAAAATTCAGATTACCATTGACTTTCCCAGTCGGCGTACAGATCGCATTGATGGCAAAACGGCCATCCATACCTGCCGGAATGTTTGGCTCCAGCCGGATGGTAATGATGCCATCTACCGCCCATTCATTCACCGTGGAAGCCGGGATGGTAAAGGTGGAAGTGGAATTGCCGCACTGTACCCCGGTACCTTCGGTAAAACCGATAAGATTGCCGTCTTCCCCCAGAATGTTGAAGAACTCATTCTCTTCTTCTCCATCCACATTCACCAGATCGATAGTGAGTGTGGCATCCGTGGTAGCATTGATGGGTAGTGTTCCGGCAAGGGCAAAATTCAATTCGATCGGATCAACCGGAGTATTGCCTTCTTCTCCGGGAGCTGCCTGACTGCTGAGTGTAGCCGAGGTGGACACATCTTCCGTATTGGTTCCGAAGAAACAATCCTCTTCGATCACCGGTGGGACTAGTTCATAACTGGCTTCACAGGAACCTGGATCATTGGGAATGGAAAAGGATTCCGGGCAATTACGCATCACCGGAGCCTGATCATCCACGAACCGGAAGGTAGCTGAAGTAGTATCGCGCATTCCACATTCGTCCGTCACGATAACGTCGATGGTCCGACTGCGCAGTACACCGTCCTCTGCCGGACAATTCAGGGTGTTAAGCGTAGGGGCACTGATCGTACCGCTGTTGTACACCTCCCACGTCAGGTCGTCCGTATCCGTACAATTATCGGTTGCCTTTGCTCCGGCACGATTGCTGATCCAGTTGGCAAAAGCCATATCCACATCCATCCCCTGTGAGCAGGTAATGGTCATGTTCTGGGCCAGAGCCGTAAATACCGGTTTCTTTTGATCACGAACCGTGATGACCTGATCGTGCGAAGTGGAATTGCCGCAACGGTCGGTCACCGTCCAGGTCCGGCGGATGGAATAATTGTTGGGGCAATTACCCTGACTTACCACATCCGAAAAAGCAATATCATCCGCATCCGGATCGCAATTGTCCGTCACATTGGAAGGCCGACCCGTGAGATTGATATTGTTGGCATCCGTACAGTCAACCGTGATATTCCCCGGCACATCAAAAGCAGGGCCTTCCGTATCTTTTACCGTAATGGTCTGCTGGCGGGCGGTGACGTTCCCACAAAGATCCGTTGCTCTCCAGGTCCGGGTAATGATAAAATTGTCCCCACAGTCTCCGCCCTGCACATTATCTGTGAAGGTGATACTGATCTTATTTGTCGGTGTACAATTGTCGGTAGCACTGCTCACCATACCTGTGACCGCCGTATCCTGAAAATCTGCATTACAGGAAAGGGTGATGGCTGGGGGGGCCGAAAATTCCGGGCCGTTCTGATCGCTCACACTGATCAACTGGCTGTCCCGGGTCATATTACCGCAATTATCGGTAGCTTTCCAGATCCGAAGGATGGTATATTCATATTCGAGGCAGGTGCCGCTGACGAACTGCGAATTCTGCTCCTCAACTTCTACATCAACAGAGCCGTCACAATTATCGGTAGCCGTAACGGTCGGCATCGCCGGAATAGGATCGGAACAACTGATCTCCACGTCAGCCGGCACACCGGATAAGACGGGAAATTCATCGTCAACTACCGTATACATGGCCTGCCATTCGGTCGACCAACCGCAATTATCGGTAGCCGTAAAAGTCACCACCAGAGTACCGCAATCCGTTTCGTAGGAAGACGGAGCATCATTGGTAAACGATGCTATACCAGAACAGTTATCCTCCAGCCGTGTGGTCAGCGCCAGTTCCAGTGAGCTCAGCCATACATCATAACGATCTGGGCCGGCCGGAGCACTCATACCGCTATCTTCACAACGGACCGTATCTTTCACCGGTGCCAGATTGATCGTCGGGCCGGTAACGTCGGCCTCCACGGTAATGATCTGTGTGGCAATAGTTGTCAGATTGTCCCCCTGAGTATCCGAAGTCGTCCAGGTACGGGTGATCGTGGCACTGGAACAGGAATTAAGCGTAGCTAAGGGGGGATCATCTACCGACACGACATTTTTCGGATAGGTTGGGTCGTTGTCATCCGTAGCGGTCAGACTCACCGGTGCCGGTACATCATCGACACAACTTACGGTAATATCCTGCGGGATCGGATCGGTAAATATAGGAGGGCCCACCGCCTCTGCGCGGTTGAATGTTGGGGGGGAGGGCGCTTTCTTGTCGGGTGGGGCAGGAAGCCATGCTGCATTAAGAACGAAGCAGACCAGCACAACAACCCAAGCCACATTATTTTTTGGGATGCGTAGCAATTTTCTCATGTGCTTTTATATGTTTAACAAGGGATTATACATGACCAATAACAGGCGCTTATCTCCATATGCCATTTAAACGGTACATCCGTTGATCATAGCACTAAATGCCGGAGTCCGGCAAATCATATAGGAAAAGCCCCATCAAAATTTAATCATCAGGTGAACCCAATTAAGTATTCTCCTGGAAACCTGTATATAAAAACAATGGGAGTTTCAGGTAAGGACAGACGAAATGCTTACGAGATTTTTTGTCGTTCATGGGATACATCGGTTTATGGGCGATCCAGCTTAGCCGAACAGCGATCATCTAAAGGCAGCCGGCAGTGACTTCTCAGTCAAATGATTACGATTGTCTATAGACGAAAGCGGCCCAACCTAGGGCAGGTTGCCGGTTTAAGGTACAAAAACAAGGTGCAAAATAGAAAATATTCCTCACTCAAGCCTAATTTGATCCGGTCAATTGTTGCAAACTATTGCAAGTCAGCCCCAAACGGTCGTGCTGCTGACGGATGGACGCTTTACTGTCGGAGGGCATACAGGTGCAATTGTTTCAAAGTTCTATTCGTAATGGACGACCGGTTGAAACCCTTGCCTGCACATCTTGTTTCCAAAACATCAGTCTTCTACCCTGGTTTTCCTCATCAGCGTGCCCAAAGGGTGAGCGGCCGGCTGCCCCGACACGCAGCAGTATACGGGGCAGCCGGCAGCGAAGCGCCGTTTACCGTTTAACGGTCGGATATTTTATACCCAATTGTTCCAAATAAGTTTCGTATTTCGTTTCATCGTAGTACATCTTCTCCATCTGCGGCCGAAATTCCTCCATAATATCCGCATTTAGATAAATAGCCGGTTCATCTTCTTCAGTCACCATCGGAACGTATTTCTGCTTCATGCCCTGCTCATTGCGGAAGTACTCCCAAGCCTGATCGACAAGTTCCGGCTGCAGAAAAAAATCGAGTAAGGTCATCGCCTCCGCCTTGGCACCGGCCACCACCCCTTTATGGGCGATGGGCGTAGCCATAGCTACGGCATTCGACCAGTGGTGTCCCTGTAGCCCTGGAATGTTGGCAGGAAAACGGAGTGTGACCGTAGGCAATTTCCAGGAAATATCCCCGATGTCATCCGATCCTCCGCTGACGGGGTTACTTATGGGCAGGCCGAGCGTGTCGAGTTTGGTACTCAGACCGTTGGTATCCCGAGGGGAATTCACCTCTTTTTGCAGCGCCTTAGCCAAAGTCTGATCCGCTTCACTCCATTCGGGCAGACCTACCTCACGGATGTTCTTATACATGGTTTCGGCCATCACTTTATTGAAATGACGAGGCCAGGCGGAGCCCAACACTTTACGGGTAACGGTAGTACCCGTCATCAGCGCGGCCCCATCGGCGATATTGTTGCATTTTTCGTACATCTCCATGATACGCGGATAGGTTACGTTGCGCAGGTAAAACCAGATGGATGCTTTGGACGGCACCACATTAGGTTGGTCTCCACCGTTCTTGATCACGTGATGTGAGCGTTGGATCGGATCGAGGTGTTCGCGTTGGTATTGCCAGCCGATGCTGGTCAGCTCTACCGCATCCAAAGCACTACGACCACGCCAGGGCGATCCGGCAGCATGGGCTGCTTCCCCTTCAAAAGTGTATTCGACGGAGATGAGGCCGGTGCCCCGGGCCTGTCCCCAGGAAACGGTCATGTTGTTGGAAACGTGGGTAAAGATGCACATATCCACTTCATCGAAGTAGCCGTCGCGGGTGAAGTAGGCCTTAGTACCCACCAGTTCTTCCGCCACCCCCGGCCAAAGGATCAACGTGCCGGGAATACCTTCCCGTTCCATGATCTCCTTGACGGAAATGGCCGATACAATATTGAGGGGAATACCGGAATTGTGCCCTTCTCCGTGTCCGGGTGCCCCTTCGATCATGGGATCGTGGTAAGCCACGCCCGGGTTCTGGGAAGCTTTTGGGATGCAGTCCAGGTCACTACCCACGGCAATGACCGGCTTACCGCTGCCCCATTTGGCCCACCAGGCCGTCGGAACGCCGGAAATACCGTGCTCGATGGTGAAACCGTTCGCCTCCAGGATATCGGTGAGGTACTTGGAAGAAGCGGTCTCCTGAAAGCCCAGTTCGGCAAAACTGAAGACTTTATCAACCATTACCTGGGCCATTTTAGCCCGGCTGTCAACCTTCTGCACTACCTCCGCTTTCAGGCGATCGAGTTTTTTGGATTGAGCAAACAATCCTGTGCACAGGAGTAAGAGTAAGCATACTAGTAAGTGTGATCTCATTTTGTTGATTTTATAATGCTGTAATTCTGTGATGTTGTGATGGTTGGGAATACAATTAGCCATTTTCTCCAATGATCAAATGGAATTTCCAGTTGAAATATGTTTTTTGGCTGGGTTATTCCTGTCCTTGCTTCTGATAGGTATGATCGGGTTGGAATGGGGGATGTAGCGTGGTGATCTATTAATTTTCAGCCAATTTAGTAAATGTATCGGAAAAGAGCCGTACCCTTAAATGCGTTAATTATTCAAGCCTTCCGTCCATAGTCAGTTGCCAGCGCTACGTTCTGCAATTTGCACCTGGCAGCTTGCATTAAAGTCAGTTGTTTTCATCAGGGATCAAATCAATCAGAAATGGATCTGTCGGAAAAATTTAAAATAATCTTATGGTTCGTACTGCTGTCAGGCTGTATTAAGTCTGCAGCGCAGTCTGAATATCTGGATCGGTCAGAAATGCTCAGTGATCTGGCTTATCTGCAACAGGAATTGGAGCGTCATCACCCCAATCTGTACACTTACAGCTCTCCGGCTGCTGTAAGAGAATGGTTCCGGTCACAGCATGAGCTACCGGAAGATCGAATAGATCTCCAAAAAGCCTATCACATCGTCACTTCATTTTCTGCCGTCCTGAAAGATGGCCATTCCTACATCTATCCCGATGCCGGCCATCTGGACCGGTTTTACCAAACTGCTCCGCTTTTTCCTTTGGATGTATTTTTAATGGGTCAAAAATTGATCGTCACCGGAAATTTCAGCAATGAGCAAAATATTCCTGAAGGATCTGAATTAGTCTCCATCAATGGCGTCAGCATCCCAGATCTACTGTCATTCGTCCTGGAGCATATGTCCAGAGACGGCGATAATCTGGAATACCCCAAATATCTATTCTACCAGTTTTTTCCGGCCTACTACAGCTTTTTTTATGGCTTCCCCGAAGCGTTTGAAATCGTGTATGTCGATCAACAGGGCGAAAGTACCATAGCTAATATAAAAGGGATCACCAGAGATGAAATTCGGAAGAAAAGAGCGGATACCCAGTCAAATAAAGAAATGGGGATCGACTTGCAAACAGACGAACATAACCAACTGGCTGTGTTGACCATCAGATCATTCGATAATGACCTGCTGAAAAAAGAATACCACATTCGGTTTAAAAGAGAGATCCGGACAGCTTTCAAAAAGATCAATGTCGAAAATATTCAGCATCTGGCCATTGACCTGAGAGGAAATCAGGGCGGAGAGCTGAGTAATGGCGTTTATTTGCTGAAACATTTTATGGACCAGGCCTTTACATGTGTCGACAGCTATTTCGTTATCCGAAAGCAGCCCGATCATAAACGGCAGCCGAAACAATTGCGTACCAAATGGGATGTTTCTTTCCAACCCAAAAAAATAAATCATTTCAACGGCAAAGTATACATTCTTCTCAATGGCGGAAGTTTTTCCTGCTCGGCCATTGTATCCAATGCCTTTAAAAATCAGCAAAGAGGTATTATCATCGGTCAAATGTCCGGAGGAAGTGCATATATTAATTCGGGTGGCCCCGACAAAGTGATCACGCTTCCCCATTCCGGAATATCGTTTACGATCCCCAAAACACAATACAATTTAAGAGCGGATCCCTCCGTGATCGGCCTGGGCGTAATGCCGGATATCAGCGTACAGGATATTCCGTTTCACTGTCTTGAAGTTCCTGATCCTTATCTGGTGCAACTCATGCAATTAATATCGAAATGAGTATCTTAATCCCAAAATATAAAAACATGTCAGATCAGTTCACTCATCTCGATGCAAAGGGCAATCCAACCATGGTAGATGTCGGGGAGAAAGCCGTAACGCGGCGGGAAGCCACGGCGCAGAGCATTGTCGTGCTCGGCGATCAAATTATGGATCTGTTGCAGGATGATGAATTGCAGACCAAAAAAGGACCGGTCTTTCAGACGGCCATCCTGGCGGGTATCATGGGCGCTAAAAAGACTTCGGAACTGATCCCATTGTGTCATCCGCTACCGCTGGAAAAGATCAACGTGGATATTAAGGTGAACGAAGAGCGGGAAGTAGTGATCACCTGTACGGCCGTGACCACCGGCAGGACCGGGGTGGAAATGGAAGCGCTGACCGGAGCTTCCGTAGCCGCCCTCACTATTT
>JAGQXH010000046.1 GCA_020436695.1 Lewinella sp.
GTGGAGAACTTTCTTTCCAGCCCGCCGGGCCCAAACTCATATACTTCGTAGTCGGAGAGTACGATCAATATCCGGTCTTCCGCAGCGGAGATCTGAGTAATGTCTTCTTCCCGAAAAGGCAGACCGGGAAGGTATTCCGACAGTTTCATCACCCGGCTCTGGTAAGGATCGAAGATCCGTAGTTGTTTTAGCCTGCGCCCCAAATAAGCATCTGACTGCCATTTCACAGAGTAAAACCAGAGTATCTGCCGGTAATCTTTTGCCAGGAAGAAAATTCCGGGAAGTTCAAAATCAAAATAGGAAAGTGGAAAATGCTTATTCTTTACGCCGTCAAATCGGTACAGGCCGTTGATGGTACTGAACCAGTAAAACCCCATGCTATCGCGAACCACCTGCCGGATCTCTTCCCTAAGAGTGGTTTCGGATTCTATCTTTTGAAAAAGAAAATGTTCGGACCGATCCTCAGACTGTCCGTGCAGCATTAGCCCTTGCAGCAAACACAAGTATAGCAATATATGAGCAGTGCGCACCAAATCAGGTTCCTTCTAATCCTAAAATAAGGCAATTCGCCGGTTTACCAATGATCATTCGTCAGTATCGGCTCAACACCAATCTCTTTTCCTCACAGATGATCACCGGCTGGGTAAAACAACATGGATTAAAATAACTTGCTGCTTTCCGGCAATGCATTGAGCAAAATCGACCGGTAGCGACGGCTGAGAGGGAGTTTAGTTTCAACAAGATAAATGCTTTGTTCTTTACTGTCGATGGTTTCTACATAATTAACATTGATCACATGATTGCGATTAATGCGAACAAAGTCATCAGACGGGATAAAATCGGTATAATACTTCAATGCCATACGATGGGTAAAACGCCTGGCAGGGGTATAAAACCGACAATAGTTACCAAATGATTCGATCAGGTAAATATCTGAGACGGCTACTTTAACCAGTGATTTTCCGGCATCTTTGAAAAAGACAAAATTGTCTTTACGGTGTTCTTTTTTCTTATTGCTTTGCACCAGCGCCAGATCTATAGCCCGTTTGAGCTGCAAACCGGTAAAAGGCTTCTGTAGAAAATTGCAAGGTTCAGTATGTAAGGCTTTCTCGAACAGGTCATCCCGCTGAAAGGAAGTCATAAAAATGACTGGAATTTCAAATTCCTTAAGTTCAGCAGCTAGTTCGATCCCCGCTTTATCCGTTTCCAGTACAACATCCAGCAATGCCAAATCCCAATCCTGATCCTGCAGGTGGTAACGGGCTTCTCCGGCAGTGGTAATGTGTAGCATATTTACCTCCGGATGACATCCATCCATCAACATTTTGATCTCAAGTGCGAACAACTGATCGTCTTCCACCAGCAGAAGATGCTCCATAAAATAGCTTAGAAGTTAATAATCAGGTTTCAAAAATAATGATAAGGTCATGCTTTCACAAAAAAGTGACCAGATGTTCAAATATTTTTTGATCTATTTGAAATACCATATTAATCCACATTTTTATACAGCTTATCACTTTTACTTTGGACTTTCAAATCCAAAATCTTTCTTTTGCTGCACAATAAAAGTCGGATATAGCTTGAACTCAAGCTGTATACTTCTTTTAGACTGCGGAGGATAGTTGCCGGTCCGGTTATTAAATTGGACCGGTAATTTACTAAAAAAGGTCTGACCGGTAACTACCTGATCAGACCGTAACAATACTACCTTCTCAATTAAGTCTTCAATCTCTTTTATTACCGGGAAAAGTTGAGATGTCAGGTACTTTGGAAGCACCCGACATCTACTATCAAACTATTTCACCAGTATCATTTTCCTTGTCGCAATATGCTCTCCGGCCGTCAGGGTATAGTACAAGATACCTGTATCGGCCAGCTCACTCCGTTTCAGGATCACCCGGTTCTGTCCCTGCGTGAAAGCCCCGTTGATCATTTTGATCACCCGGCCGCCCGCATCGTGGATGCGCAGCGTCGTCTCACTGGCCTCCGGCAGGTAGAACCCGATCACCGTCTCTTCCCGGAACGGGTTCGGTACGTTCTGATACAACTCGAAGGGTACCTTAGCGATTGTGCCCGTGTGGAAGTCAATCCCCACATCCATTAGCCCATCGTGCTCGTCGTAGGCTTCGGCTACCGTGATGCGGCTGCTTACACCCACTACCCCACTTAGTTTTGTATCCGTGATCGCTTTAAGGGTTAAGCTGAACAAAATGTCGTCTTTGTCGTAACTATCTCCGCCGACATCACCCCGTTTGTTCCAACTCGTCGCGATCAGTCCTTCTTCGATGAAGGTCAGGCCGAAGTTATCCTCGGCGGCAATACCGTAATCGATACCTGCCAGCTCAATGCCCGTCCGATCCAGGCTCAGCGTCAACTGATATCCCTGGATGTCCGGGAGCTGATCGGTCCGGAAGTCCACCTGGTAAGTATTACCCGCTTTGAGATCCTGATCCTGTACATCCAGCAAAAACAAACCTTTAACGTCTCTGGACTCGGAGGTCAACGCATTCGGTTTCGCGCTCAGATCGAGATCCCCGATCTTCACCGCGATGAAGTCCTCTTCCATCTGATCCGCCTGCAGGTTGTTGACATTGATCACCTCAGGGAAGGCCGTCGACCACGGATTCTCCGAATCGGGGAATACATAATCCCGTGGGATGAAACGCCAGCTCGTATTAAACCCGAAGCTCACATCAATATTCAGGATCAATCTCCTGAGCAGGATCGCATCCTGGGCGGTGATCTTCTTATCATTGTTCACATCCGCCGCAATGCGCTTGTACGGACTATCCATCGGCTGGATCCCCAGTATGTGCTTACTCATGAGCACCAGATCGAAGGTCGATACGCCGTTCAGTGGCTGAGCGTCATACTGCGGAGTGACCGTGTAATCGAAGCCTGTGGCCAGTGCCTCAAAGGTGTAGTGACCGTCCGTCTGGGTGGCCATCGACTGGAACTGGCCGCCGCTGAGCTCTACCGTCACACCCTCTACAGCTTCTGTCTCTTCCGTGGTGATCACACCGGCTACCGTGCCGCCGCCTACGCAGTTGACCATATTGTCCTGAACCAGGATATAGGTTTCGCAGTAGTCGCCGTTACCGGCAGCGTCCCAGGCCCAGATCTCGATCAGAGCGGTCGGGTTATCATCGCAGGTTAAAGTAAGGCCCGTTTGGTCGGCGATCACTTCCTCGCCCGTACGGTTGATCGAGTAAGTCACCTCACCGGAACAATCTACGCTCGGGCTGGCAATAAAGTCACTGGCCCAAATGGTCATTGCTCCACTGTCCGTATCTCCGTCGCCGTCCGCATCCGCCGCCGGAATTACCGGCATCAGTTCGATGGCCAAACCATTGATACAGATCGGCGTTGGTGCTTTGCAATCGGCTACCTCAAAGGGGATCTCTACGCCCGTGGTATTGCCGCAGCCGTCGCTGACCTTCACTTCGAGGGTATGCTTACCGATGGGGAAGCTACCACTGAAGTGATAATCCGGATAATTGGCCGTGATCAGGTCACTTACATCTCCGTCCAGAATGCCGTCGCTGTTTTTATCCAGTTGGACAGATACCGTCACATCTTCCGGGGTGCAATTCTCATCTACCTGGAATTCGATGTTCACCTCGGCCGGACAGCCATGATACTGATCAGAGGAGTAGGTGCAGAAGGGCTCTGGTTCTGTATACAGGATCTCAGGTTTAACGTTGTCATAAACCTTGATCACCTGGGTATATTGCCAATAACCTACGCTGGCCATCTCATCGCAGCGGTTGCGGCCATTTGCCGGATAACCGTCCTTGTCCGGATCTTCGTTCTCCGTTACCGGCACCACTTCCTTCCAGAAACCCAGCGGGTTGGTCGTATAGTCGCAGGTCTCGTGCTTGGTACCCGCCAACGGTACACTGTTGAACGGATCACTGTCGCGATCGTACCATACGTGTTCGTAAGAGTGGGCAGGTTGACCACCATAGTAATCATCGTGGCATGGATCGGTCTTCTTCTTCGTCTGCACGATCACGTATACTGATTCATCACCAGGTACGCCATCGCAATCTTCATCTCTGCTTACTACTACAGGATCGCTTTGACCATCATACTCGCACCAGTTGATGACCGAGTAGGTCCGGAAGATCTTATAGCACTCGTCGCCAGAAGCCGAGAAAATCTCTTCCTTCACGTTGATGGCCAGCAGATCGCAGGCACCTTCGCTCGTGAGTATGGTATCCACCATCGGTGTACCACAGTTGGCTTCGGCATCGGCCGGGAATTTGATCCAGTAGTCGTGGATCTGATGAACCGTAACGACCTGCTGACAAACGGCTGATTCGATCCCCTTGGCATCCGTCACCCGGAATCTCCGGATGAAATATCCGCTACCGCAATCGTTCAGCCCCGTGGTATCGGCCTGTAGTTCTTCTACGGTGTAGTTGCCGCAGTTGTCGAAGCCTTCGGCCTCGCCGAACAGGTCCGTCATCTGCTCCTCATTCTGTGGATCGAAATCGTAAGGCAACTTGTCGCAATCGATCTCTGCGGCCAGTGGTGGGGTACATACCGGCGGCACCTTGTCTTCGATCAGTACATCCAGCCAGCAGACATTATGGTTGTCTTTGACTGTCTGTACAGCGTAATCATAACATACCGGTATGTCTATTTCATCACCGAAAATACCGCTTCCATTGGCATCATCCCACACTCTAAGCTCAATGCGGACCATCTCACCCATATCGCAGCAGTTGAAGTCTACGTAAGGCTCCCAGGGCGTATAGTAGAACTTGTCGCCGGCGGCGTTACCCGCTTCGGTACTTTGCGTGATCTCATCTCCGATCACTTCTCCGTCACCATCGTAGTCAAACATATCCAGGCAGGCGTAGTCATCGATGTTATCGATCCGCCGACGTACTTCCAGGTAGATCGATTTACAATTGTCACTGCTGCCTTCATCGATATCTTCGGCTGTTACCCGGGCAAAACTCTGGCCACCCAGGCTGATATTCAGATCATCATCACACACCGCGATGGGCGCCACCTGATCCAGTACCTGGAATGGGCAATGTTCCACCGTTTTGTTGCCGCAGTCATCCGTGACGATGTAGCGGATCTCGTGGCAACCTACCGGAATACCGCTTACGTAGCGTGACGCACCCACCGGAATAACGGCTACCACTTCGCCCTCGGTCAGGATCTCCGTCAATACACTCCAGCTGGAGCAGGCATCACTCACTTCCGGCATCGGCACTTCAAAAGATGCCGTACAGTCGTACGGACCCGTTGAGAAAGTACGCAGATCCGCATGACCGTCGTTATCGTAATCTACTTCCGCACAGGCGACCTTTGGTCCTTTATCATCTACGATCTTGATGATCTGATCAAATTCCAGCACCCGCTGATAGCCTTCGGCACACCAGTCCAGCACTTCCCAGGTACGTACGACTTTGTAGGTGCCATCGCACACTACGATGCGTTCGCCGTCCTTATAGCTGGCTCCCAGGTTGCAGAACGCCTGAGCCAGATCGTAGGTACCCATGCCCGTGATCACTACCGGATAACCAGTTTCATTGGGGTGTGGATTACCGTACTTATCCAGTTCCAGATCCGCCGTGCAGGGTAGTTCTACATCTTTGGGCTCTGCCACATCCGCAAGATGCGGTTTGGTGAAGGTGATCAGTTGCATACAAGTCTCCGTTTCTACTACGCCCTGCACTTCGGCCTGTATCCAGAAGGTCCGCTTGATCGTTTGATCATCACAGGCCTCGTCTTCGATCAGTTCGTCGTTGATGTATACTGTCAGGCCGGCACAGTTGTCTTCAGCCAGGGCGTACCCCGTCAGATCCAGGATCGCTTTTAATTCATCTGTGATCTCGATGATCTGTCCGTTTTTATCCACAACGTAGCTTTGGGTACCGTCCAGGAAGATCGTTTCCACATCGGCGCACACCAGCGGCTTGTAATTGACTTCTGCGATGTCATGTGGACAGGTCAAGGTGGGAAGGGTCTTGTCTTCCAACAATACTTCTCCCCAGGTCGGATAGCAACGCTGGGTCACCGTCCTGATGGAGAAAACGAATTTGCCGTCCACAATATCTTCGCCATTCAGACAGATCTCCGTAGCATCTTCGGCAATGCCTTCTACCGTAAGCCGGTAGAATCCGCCCAGTGGATATACATCTTCACCGCATGCCTCTTCGTAACCCGCTACTACTTCGCTGGGATCAATACATACCCCACAATCTGCATTAGCTGCAATATTAAGCTGATCATAGACCGTAACCGGGTCCACATCCTTAAAGCAGTTACCGAAGGCTTCGGCATCATCCGGATCGTGGTAGCCGCCGGTGAAGTTCCAGTCGTCATCACTCAGGTCCATGGCCATAAACTGCGCACCACCGTTGAAGTAATCCGGGATGGCTATGCCCTGATAGTTTACCGCCAGGCCTTTTACTTTTGCCTGTAGGTCAATGGCCATGGCTTCCATCATACTTACCAGCATGGGATCGATGGTTACATTGAGGCGTATGCAGATGTTCTCTCCCGGATACAGCAGGCCACTGCCGTCCAGCAATTCGGCATTAGCGCTACCATCATAATCCGGATTGATGCCCGGTGTTCTGTCTTCATCCGGCATACTCATCAAAACGGTATTATCATAACCCAGCTCAACCAATAACTCCGGCGCACCGTCCAGCCCCACAAAGGCATCTCCCATTTCGGCTTGCAGATCCAGTACGGCACTCAGCTGTGCCAGCGGAGCGCCTACCAGAATACCTTCTTCCTCTACGTAACCTGTGTTCTTGATGCAGACGTCTACGATAATGTTAAACTGATCGCATTCCTTGGGATCAGGGCCGAAGTCGACCCCGGCGATGTTCAGCAGGGATTCCACATTGGGTTCGGGTATCCAGCCGGCGTCCAGGCTCAGGTCATCCTGCTCATCAGGGAATCCTTCTTCGCCTGGCGCATCCCCGTAACCATCCTCGCCAATGACCAGATCGTTCTCCAGCAGATCCGGGATCATGATCATCAGGGCCGGCGTGAAGTCGCTGTCCAGGTTATCACTATCTCCAAGATCCGGCACCGTCAGGATGTAGTGCTCCGGCGTCTCATGATCTGGATCATCTTCATCATTGTTGTATTTTTGGACTTCCAGCATATACTTGCCTTTGATCAAGCCGCAGAAGTTATACAAGCCTTCTCCCGTTGTTGTCGTTGTATACTCAAAGTCGTTGTCATCTCCGAAGACCGTATCGTCGTATCCGGCGTAGGTTAGAATGAATTCTACTCCCGGCACACCCAGTTCTTGTGGTATACCGGCCGTGCCGCCCTGAACACCGTCCAGATCATTATCGTACCAGGCCAGGTTGCCTACTTTGGCCAGCGGCACTACATAATCTTCCACTTCACCGCCCAGAATGGTGCCGAAGCTCGGCATATCCTGCTCACACCCCAAACGGAAGCGGGCATAGGCATTGCCGTCGCGGAAAAGCGCGTCCGCCGGTACCTCAAAGCAAGCTACTATAGTTACCGCTTCACCCGGCATCAGCGGCAGGTTCTCACTGTTTACCGTCACTTCATCTACCAGGGTGAAGGTGATCTTATCCGCTGCATCCAGCACGGCATCGCCATTCCAGTCGATCCAACCGTTCAGGTAAGCATTCTCCGGCTCTTCTCCAGATGTGTTTGTGTAGGTGATTTCTACTTTGGCCGTGTAGCCCGGGATCAGCGGTGTTAGAAACGTAATGCCGTTCTCGTCATCTCCCGTTTCTTCGCACTCTCCTTCGGTATACACTCCTTCATTATTATCATCGCCGTCTCCGTATTCACTCGGCTGGCCATCCAGATCCAGATCGATACAGCTACCCAGGTATTTACCCGGGAAGTAAACGTGGCGCGTGCCTTCATCGTTGTACGAATCATCACTGGTCAGGTATTCATCCGGTAGATCGCCGTAATCAAAGCCGGCGTAGCCTTGGTCGAGGCTCTGATCCGTCACCGCATCCGGGAAATTGCCCTGATCATTGGGATCGTCATTGATACCGGACTCTCCCGTAGGCAGGGCTCCGATATCGTCCAAAAGGAACATCACCGCTACAGTCGTGTCACTGGTCACTTCCCCGTCGCTGTCTTTATCGTCCCCTTCATCCTCTACGTTAGTCAAGGTCGGGAAAAAGTCCGAGGTAAAGATCAGCTTGTACATGCTCTCCGCATCTTCGATCAGACCACAGAAGTAATACAACCCGTTCTCGTCCGTAGTATCCGGATGTGTAAAATCATCTTCCGTCTCAAACACTCCGTCTTCACCCGCATACACCAGCATTATGGCTACCGGTGTTTCTATGCCCGGTTCGTCGTTATCCTGAATACCGTTGTAATTATAGTCACGCCAGACCAGATTGCCGATCTTGGCCAGTTGCACTTTATAGTCTTCTACTTCACCATCCATCGTGAAGCCTGTAGGTGCCAGGTTACCTTCACTGCTTAAACGGAAACGGGCATAGGCCATCCCGCCCGGGGCAAAAACGGCATCTTCCGGTACCAAAAAACACAGCACATAACTACCGTCTTCCACCGCCAGATTACTGGTTGGCACTATCGGGATGTCGTCTATAGCAAAGATCTCCAACGCATCTCCGGCATTCATGACCCCGTTACCATCAAAGTCTATCCAGGCATTCAGATAAGCATCCGTCGGCTCCACAATGGTAACATCCACCCGGACCTTAGCGGTATCTCCCGGCATCAAAGGTGTCAGAAACTCAACCCCGTCATCATCATCCCCTTCATCTTCGTCATCGCCCAAAGCCATATCCATGCCATCGGGCTGACCGTCGAAGTCCTGATCGATCTCATCTCCAAGATAAAGGTCTGCTTCTGCTACTTCTCCATGGCGGGCACCATCATCTTCCAGTAAAGTCCCATAAGAAATGGGGAGATCCCCGTATTCTACCGGACTAACTTCTACCAGACAGTCCTCAACTTCACCATCCATTAAAAATCCGTTGGCACTCATACCTTCATCCGTAAAAAATTGCGGGTCGGTGCTGATGCGAAAACGCGCCCCTGTGAAAGGGAAATAAAAGCCGGCATCCTGAGGCACATCAAAAACGATCTCCACCTGATCTATTGTTCCCGGATCGATCAGAACAAATTCCATTTCATTTTCATCTTCAAAATCCAAGTCCCGGTTCCAGTCTACAAAACCAACCAGTTTGGCCTGGTTAGGACTATTATTGACCACATCTACGAGGAAAGTAGCTTGCTCACCTCTGAATATTTCGTCGGGTTTAGTGACCCCATCTTCGTCATCGGAGCCATCTCCGTCATCTCCGTCATTCTCCTCTCCGGCACTGGGACTAGGTTGCCCGTCCGGATCCTGGTCTACCCCACCTCCAATATAGACCAAGGGAAGTTCCGGCAAACCGTGGCGCGGCCCGTCTTCATCATAATTCACGATAAAAAGGTCTGGTAAGTCTCCAAAATCCAAGGGTTTTACCCGCACCAGATAATCTTCTACTTCGCCATCCATGGCAAAGCCTTCAGATGACATATCCATCATAAAATCACCATCAGTAGATATGCGGAATCGGGCACCGAGATCCGTTGCAGGAACGGCATCCAGGGGAACATCGAAAGTTAATTCAATGGGCTCATTTGCCAACATCCCCTCAAGAGTGGTGAAGACCATTTCGGTGGCATTGTCGAATGTATTATCAGCATTCCAGTCTACCCAGCCTACGATCTTGGCAGTTTCCTCGGTATTGTTGGTGGCAGTAAGGGTGAAAGTGGCAGTTTCTCCCTGGAATAACATGGGTGGAAGAGCCACTCCATCTTCATCATCTGCTTCGTCGTTATCATCACCTTCGGCCTGAAAATCTTCCTGGCCGTCTCCATCCATATCTACCAACATACCGAAGAACACAGCCGGGCTCTCCGGCAAGCCATGCCGAGGACCATCTTCATCATATAGGCTGAGATAATCTTCCGGAAGATCACCAAAGTCGAGCGGCTTCACTTCTACTACATAATCCTCCACTTCTCCATCCATCAGGAAACCGTCCGGACTCATATCGTCCATAAGCGCAGGATCGGTACTGACCCGAAAGCGAGCACCCAGAGCGGTATATACCACAGCATCCAGGGGTACCTGAAAACTCAGGCTTACTTCTGTCGTACCTGCTCCCGCTTCTCCCACGGCTATCTCTCCGAATTCCGGATCTGTGTCAAATTGCCCGTTATTATTCCAGTCTGCAAAACCTACTACCTTAGCAGTCTGTCCGGTATTATTAGTGATCGACACTGTAAAAGCGGCCTCCTCTCCCTGAAAGATCATAGCAGGCTCAACTACGCCGTCTTCATCATCGTCTCCATCTCCGTCATCTCCACCATCCTCTTCTCCGGCAGAAATACTCGCTATGCCCTCCAGTTCTTCGTCAACCGAGGTACCGATGAATAATAGCTCCTCTTCCGGTATGCCATGCCGCGCCCCATTGTCCGCATAAGTGGTGATCGGATAAGCAGGCGGCAGGTCTCCGAAATCCAGCGGTTTGATCTCTACTAGATAATCCTCTACTTCACCATCCATGGCAAAGCCTGACGGTCTCATTTCAGTTATGAAAACAGGATCGGTCGAGATCCGGAAGCGGGCGCCCAAGAGTTCGTAATAAACGGCATCTACCGGTACGGAGAAGGTCAGGATCACTTCTACACCATCCGAACCAGCGGGTAATAAAGCATCGGCCGCAACCATTTCGCCGGATTGGAAGGTAGCGTCATTATTAAAGTCGATCCACCCGACTATCTTAGCCGGGTCATCACTCAGGTTGGTAGCCGTGAGGATAACCACTGCCTCCTCCCCACGAAAGAACATGGAGGGCAATTGTACACCGTCTTCATCCGCTTGTGCCGAATTATCGTCGCCTTCAGCATTGGGATCGTTAGGGCCGTCGGCCTCCTCATCCACCAGTTCACCAAGATACACCACCGGTTCTACGGCTAAACCGTGCCGGGGGCCGTCATCCTCATAACTCACCAGATAATCATCCGGTAAATCGCCGAAGTCCAGCGGTTTTACACTTACCAAATAACCCTCTACTTCTCCGTCATCAACAAAACCTTCCGGGCTCATATTGGCGATAAAATCCGGATCGGTACTGATCCGGAATTGGGCTCCCAAACTCGTTCCACTCACAGCAGCCAATGGCACCGGAAAGGAAAGAGGAATAGTGCTCTCGCCGGAGTTGGCAGGAATAAGACTGGCCGGGGAGGCCATTTCTTCCGGTTGATCAAAATCTCCGTCATTATCCCAATCCACAAAAGCGACCAATTTAGCATCCTCATCACTGTCGTTTACAACGGTGATTTCGAAAACGGCCGTTTCTCCCTGAAACAACATGGCAGGAAGTACCACTCCATCATCCTCATCTCCCAAAGCCTGGACATCCGGCTGGCCATCCGGATCTTCCTCCACTCCAGCGCCCAGATACACTTCAACGGTAGCAGGAATGCCATGGGAAGGGCCATTTTCCAAAAACGTGTTAACATATGTATCTGGAAGATCGTTATAATCCATGGGGATCGGTTCCAACCCAAAGTCAAACTGATGCGATGCCTCTCCAGGCCCTCCAGTTGTCAGATTGATCTGATACACGGGATCTCCACCGCCATCAATTGAAGAAGTCAGGATACCATCATTATCGTGCCGGTCGGTGGTTCCAGTATTTCCGGCATAATCGGCAGGGCTTATTTTATATCGAAAGTTGGCCGTGACAAGGGCTGTCTGGTCGGCAGGTACTTCTAAATAAAGTGGAGTATCGTAAGGCAGCGGATTGCCGTCGCTGTCCTGATTGAAATGGTACTGACCATCCGGTCCGGTTGTTGTACTAGCCAAAAGGGTTCCGTCTTCACTAAACAAATTAACAGCAACTCCTCCCAGCCCGCTCTCACTGGGATCCTGAATGCCGTCAGCATCAACATCTACCCAGATCCGATTACCGATCTCCGGGACGGCCGGATCAGAGACTATCCCGGGGTCGGTAACCACTGCAGCTTTTACACTTCCTAAAATATGTCCATAATCACCGGAGCCGTCAATAGCATCGTGGTAAACAAGCCCAAAAGTGCCATAACTGACCGGGTCGGCCTGGCCGGTAATAACTTGCCCCGTCCCAGGCACTACGCCTACTCCTCCAGAGGCCGTAGCTCCGTGCTGACAACAGTTATTGCTGAAGAAGAAAGTGGTATTCAATCCTCCCACATCTCTTCCGGCTACCGGTGGGCTGTTGTGATTAAAAGCATTTGTTGTATAAGGGCCACTTACACCGTCCAGTTCCATGGTATAGGTCGCATTGGCATTCTTGTGTGCCCGCAGGAATATCCCGGTAGGCTGGTCATCTAAACTGTGGAAACGCATTCGAGCGTGAAAACCCAGGATCATAGAGCCGTCTATGTCAAAAGCAATATCCTGTAAAATGGGTTGCGGCTGATTGACATTATCCGAACCACTCCAGGGGACCCAGGGAAAAGGGCCTCCATGGATACGGCCGATATTCCAGTCCATTCCTTCACTTAAAACGATATTCCATCCATCTCCCGGATTAGCGGGGTCATATACTTGCACGATCATTTGCAAATCGGCTGCATTACCTCCCGATGCATCACATACTCCTCCAACATACAACTTGCCGCGATATTCTTTCAACGCAAATGGACGCCAGTTCCCTCCACTACAACCCGGATCACCAATGGGAATGGTGGAGACGGCAACGGGTGCCACCGGAGGAATCCCTACCGGCAACACAATCAGTTCTTTCTGGCCGATGTTGACGGCATAAAGAGTCTCTTCATCCTCGGAAAGGGTAATTGCGCCCAAACCGTATTCGCCTACCCGGATACCATCACCACTCAGGTCTACACCCAATGTGGTAACATCCAGAAACTGGCTTAAGCCTACGAATGAGTTATTCGGGCCGGAGTAATCAGCAAGATAAATCCCTCCTATTCCGAGTGGTCCGGCCGCCCAGGTCGGGGAAGCCAAAGCTGAGAAGAATACGGACTGGGTCCGGTACTGAGTCTCAACGCCCCAAATATGACCGATTTGGCCATAGGTAATGTCGAGAGTATGCGGAGTAACTCCTACGCCCTGTCCAGTATTCACCGCACGGCCGTTACTGGAAGATACCCGAACCCCATAAGGCCAGGAATTTACCAGCGGGCTGGTATTCCCGGAGGTCCAGGGAGCTCCTCCCAATGCAAAACATCCCAAAACGATCCGCGGATCCGCTTCCCGGTAATCTACAGGATTATTGATGGCAAAATTGTAATTACAATCTGCTACCGTGGCAAAAGCCACCGAAGAACCGTTATCTGCTCCGAGGAAGGATTCTTCATATCCATCCGGAACACCGGATAACTCCAAACGCACCGGGGGGCTAACGGCCATACTCCATTGTCCCAGTGCATCTACCGGAGCTACTCCAACTATAGCATTGTTGTCGTCGTAGGCAGTAACCAGCAGAGTATTCGGCAATTCTTCAGGGTCCCAACGTTGATCATCAACTCCGATGATACCATCATTTTGAAAATCCCGAAATACAATCCCCCCAATCTGCCCGCTTAAACAGGGTGCTGGCATCATGGCCAGTTGTTGGGATTGTTGAACTTGTTTGTTGCGAATAGCAATGCTATATTCTTCCTTTAATCCGCTCACATCAGCCTGAACAGCAATACCGGCAAACTGATCTTGGTCAGAAATGGAAAATTTAGAAAATTGGGTCCGAACAGCCCATACACTGATCAGGGCGGTCAGACAGACGGACATGAGAAGGAGGGTTCGCCTTCCCGACAGGGTATAGCGAAGCTTTCCCCTAAGGTAGAGGTCGTAAATTTGTTTCATGAGAATGAATGGTTATTAGCGAAATTTAACGGATCCGACCTATCTTCCGGAAGACAGATCAGTATGCGACAATAGGTTACAAGTTTTGTTGGTTTACGGGCATAGTAACACCTGGCGAACCAGAGTCCACCAAAAATCGAGACAACAAAGTATCAACTGGTCAAACATCGATACTGTTGCAGCCGGCGATCAGCGCCGAAACCAATTATTTTTCAACTGATAGAAACAATATAAGATGGTAAAACCCGTAATTTGAGTTTTAAAGTAAGATAACCATAAGGTCAGACTAAAGAAGTATGTTTAGGTTAGATTTGAACTTAATGCAGATATTAATTTCAGGTGCCAAGATACGGGAAATGGAAAAATTATTATAGGACATTTTTCAAAAAAATAACCATTCAAATTATCGGCTTTTTTTAAATCAAAAATCACACAAATAACTAATTATCAATTTTTTAAATAAATACAAAATAACTTCAATTGAAATTACATTTTATCAAATCCGGCATGAGTCATCCCATATTATTACACACAGCCGTCAGTAATTTAAGACCAGCCTGCAATATTTTGAGAGTCGTTGCCAGTGGTCGGTAAATCAATTGACAAACCGGCAACTGACACCATACTGATCATCAATATTAACAGGAGGTTTCTTTCCAGCGTTTTTCTCCTATTCTGATAATCCAGGATGAACACATGATCTGTTCAGATTAGCTCTAATATATAATACCAAGGTTATTACCTGAGGGTAAATTAAGGAGAAGAGAAATATTATTAGTGTCCGGTGAAAACCAAGCTATGAAACCGCCATGTGCAGCGATGGGGCTGATGCCTGGTGGAGAGAGAAAGGAACAAAAAAATTAAGCCAATATGCATACGCATACTGGCTTACAAAGATCTTGTTTCATGCAAAGTTTTCGAAGAAACTTACTTTTTGGCCTTAGAATGTGCTTCCAAATTGTAATCGTTTCACTAGTAAAGCAAAATTACAGGTAATGCCAAATAAATAAAAGGACAAAATGCACAATTCTTCCCACAGTCAAAACCGGGCTGAATTGCCTCTTATAATACACAAACAATTGTAGATCAAATGTTTGCAAGAATCAAAAAAAAGCTGGGACTCACTTGCCCCAGCCCAACATATTTAGGTACAACCATCTTACTCAATTTAAGTCGTAAGTCTGTCAGTCATTAGTCGCCAGTCACTTTGTAGTTAACGACAAAACCGATATTCTTACTCATCACAAGCCACAGCTTGCGGCAGTGACCACTTTCCGCTCCCGGTCCTGAAACCGAACTACCGGGCCGGGCTTTTCCCGCCCGGTAGTCTGCACTTAATCAAAACATGGTCACATAAAGTCTCTTTGATCACCGCACTTTTGCGACGCATCTTATCTCGATAGAAGGGGGAACTCTATTAGCTGTCAGTAAGCATTTGCCGGCTTCTGCTTTTAATGGTCGCTTCTGCCGTTTCTGTTCTTTCTTGTATCTTTATACAACTCTTTGACAACTCCTCTCTTATTAAGTACATTACAAAGATACAGGTAGACTACCACATAAACCAGGACAAAAAACAAAGATTACCAACTTTCATTTCACCCCTATTCTTAAAACAATAATAATCCAAAACACTGATTATCAATTATTTGAAATATTTAAAATTTATAGTCAATTTGAATTTCTTCATATTTCCTTTTATTTCTTCTGAAAAAATTTCGGGCTTTTTTGCCGGATGAGAATTTGAAGCGCCTTTTGAGGGCCTGGATGAGACCTGATAAAAAGTAAAGTCCCGGATCCTCTTACACGAGAAGACCCGGGACAATACCGATTGCGTTACCTTAGAAGCTCAAGAATTAGGAGCACTCATCTCTTTCCTTTCTTTGGTCCGATGATGTCTACAATAATCTTTTTGCCTTTGGCTTGAGGGGCAAGAGATAGAAGAATCAGGGATTCGTTCCGAGCGCTAACGGAAAGTGCGTTGTTGTAAATTTGTTTCATGATACGTTGTTTTAAAAAATTATTTACATGAGATTATTTCCTGATTTGTGCATCTAAATTAAGGACAAACAAAGGCTCTTACAAGGACAAAATACCGGCTTTTCACCCCTGATATTTCACCCTATTTCCGCCTATTCATTCACTCAATTAATTGTTAATCAATTATTTAATAACATAAAATAAAAATCCATATCCTCTATCGCTTCAACAATACCAGGCCACTTATGTAAAAGAATAAACTTATACATAACTTCTTATTCGGCGGCACTCATTTCAATGCGCTTTCAGGATGTTACACCAACATCTCCCAAGCACCAAAAGAGGCAAGTGCGCCGGGGCGACAGTAGAATAAAACGGAATACGGTTAAAGCTGCCCTACGACAGGCAATCGATTTAGAACGGCTGGCCTAATGGGTTTGATCAGTGTCTTATTTAAGTGGAGATCTGTCCGGCACTTCGGTGCCTCAGTTGATTTTTCTTCTTTCTTGATTTGACTTTGTGGATGGTTGAATCGAGGGAACCGATGAGCATATCCCATAATTCTTCGTAGGGAATGATCTCGATCTCATGATACTGTTTTGCCATGTCCAGAGGCACCAGTTCCAATTTTTTAAGATAACGGCCGGCTTTGCGTTCCACTGCAGCACGGTGGAAATTGTTCGCCGGTATTTGCAACAGCATTTTAATAAAACAGTTGCTGCGATAGGTATCGTCCTTGGTAAGATACCTGGAACAATATTTTTCGATGGCTTCGATCCGCTCGATCGCCTCAGTGTATTTCCGATGGATGATCAGGGTCAGGATCTGTGCGATCAGGATCGGAATATTCATTCCCCGCTTGTCCTTGTTCATGCGCGGTGTCGCGTTGATGAACCGGCCGTAGCGAAACTTACTGAGATGATCATCACCGGCTTCTTCTTTTACTTTATCCAAGTGATAGAGGGCCTGCAGAAAGGCTTCAAAGATCTTCCAGATCTCTTTCAGGCTTTCGGGTAATTTTTCAAAATGGCGGTGGTTAACCGTTTTTAGGAACACGCGATAGGCCTGCTGATAATTTTGGGTATGCGTGCTGAGAATAAAATACAGCTCCTGGTATTTAAACCAGTTGAAAGAGCCCTCATCCAGCAGCGCCAGACATTTTTCCGACGCTTTCTTTCCGGCAGCGTACTGTTTTAACTGAGTGTGACATACAATAAGCTGGTAGTAAAAGATCTGCAAAGGCATCCGCGCAGCGTATTTCTTGCGCTCAAAGAAGCGAATGGCTTCCTTACAGATCTTTATGGTGGATTCGTAATCATTGACACTGGTATGGACCATCATCCGGATGAGATTCCCACTGAGGTGCAGGCGGTAAGCCGGATATTTTTTCATCACAACTTCCAGTTCAGCATAATACTGCATGGCTTTCTCGTGACGTAGCTGATCTGCTCCCTTCTCATTCACCAATCCCATACTCAGGTCAGTATAGTACTCTTCAGCCAGGTCTTCATAATAGTTGACCTGCTGATAGTATTTATACAACTCATTATACTCGTCAAATCGTTTTTTATTACCCTCGTGGGTCCCGTAGATGATCCGTAAGTTTTTGGCTACGTCCATAACGATGTCTGAGAAATCGAAATTGCGGGCCTGTTTCAAGACCTGTTCAGCCACCTTTACCCCTATTCCACGTCCGTAGAGGCCCAAAAGTATCTTGGCTGCCGCCCAGTAGCGGTAGCATTTGAAGTAAGCTCTTTCGCGATTGGAAAAATTGGATTTATTCTCGTTAAGAAAAAAGACGTGGTTAATAAGGGTGTTCTTAGTATTGGTCTTCAGTTTCTGGTAACCGGAATAATTGCGATCTGAACGGTAAAAATGTTGGGCCGCTTCATCATCATTGGAAAATCGGCCCTGTAATAACCCCTCGTAAAACTCACTGATCCGGCCAGAGTCTTCTCCTTCTGATCCCAGCAATTCAATCTTTTCCAATCGATTCTTCTGAATAATCTTCGCCAGTTCCTTTAGTGACTTCATGCTTTGTTTCTGGTTTAGTTCAGTCAATGACCACGGGATAGACAATGAATGTCTTACACCCGAAAATCAAAGTGACGACGTTTTGTGTTTATTTGCCCGCTCCAAAAAAGTATTGGATACCAACGGGTTGTTTGGTATTGGAGGGTAAGAAATTAATCTTAATAAAAGTAGTTCTATGTAGATCGTCTAATTATCAAATGCTCTCATAAGCTATACCATCCCGAAAAGACCGGGAATGAATGTGTAGTATCCAGAGTTGAATCGTAAGGGGAAAATCGGCCTAGAGGGAGAAATACTATATGTGGATATCCCTTAGCATTTTTGTTGATGCCAAAGTTAACGTCCGGGAGAGGGTTTGCCAAACTTTTTTATAAAAATTTGTGACATAGTAAATTTTATAAATTGTCTTTTGCTTTAATACTTCAACTACTCAAAACAACAGTTAAATACAAAAAAAGTAAATATATCACCCAAATCGCCCCAAAACAGTTGCTGTTGAGAAATGTTGCCGCACTGTATACATATAGAAAAAGTCACTTTAATCCGAAGCAATTTTCTTCATTTTGCAACCTTCTCCAAAAAGGCATAATACCCTAATTTTTCTGCTTGGAGAGAAATTTCGCACGGATCACATCCTGTACATTCCGGTCTTCTATCTTACTCTCCAGCCAGGAAATAATGTCCAGATACAAGAACGGACGCCGCTGGAAGGGATCACTTTCCAGTTTCACCAGCTTGGTTTTCAGCCGGACGAATTCGTTCTTCAGCTCAGAAGCCCGGATCCTGGGTGTTTTCCGCAAAAAGCGGAAGATCTCTCGCTGCACTTCCTGCAGGTCCTCGGTTTTAGCCAGGAAGCGATAAACGGATTTGATCTGATATTCCACCAGTTGGGCATTACCCAGTTCGAAATGAGCGATCAGGTTGAGGATGCGGGCAAAGGCCTGTATATCTTCCCGGTAATCAGGATTGCGTTGGTTGATGATCAGATTGAGATAATCTATGGCCTTGCTGTTGTCGCCACTGCCGAAGTAAAGGCAGGCAATGCGATAGTAAAATATCAGCTCGCGATGGTGATCCCAGTTGTACTCCTCCGATTCGATCAGGCCGATGATCTCCGGCACCAGAGCCAATCCTTCGGTAAAAGTCCCTTCCAGATAGTGTTTTTCGATGCTGTGCACGAATTTAAACAGATAGAAAAGCCCCTCGGTATTCTTCTCCTGCCGGATGGGATATAAGTCCGGTAGTTGTTCCAGTTTTGCCAGTACCTGGATAAAACGTTCGTAATACATGGCGTTAAACAGAGACCCCAAAAGATTGTGCATTCCCTTGAGATAGACCGGTAGATTGGGCGGTATCATATCCGGATTTTCGTCAAAGAGATCCACCCACTTCTGAGAGTAGCGATAACTCATCCGGAAATCGTGGGTCATATGATACAGCCACACGTACGACTGGCAGTAATAGACCTTGCCCCAAAAATCCAGATCATCAAATTTGACATCCGGAAGATGGGACTGGAAGAATTCCCGCACAAAGAAATGATCTTTTTCATTGCGTACGTATCCTACCTTAATATAGAGGCCATAAAGCTGGAGGGCCAGGTTGGAAAAACGATGAGACAGATCATTCACCCGATTGAGATCGATCGATTCCTGAGTGAGTTCCTCGGCCCGGCCTTCAATACTGCGGGTGATATACTGACTCTCGATCAGTTTTTCAAATTCAACGATCTCCAGCGCCAGGCTGCTCAGTTTAAATTTCAGTGCCCGGCTTTTGGCTTTATCAAGTATGTCCAGACTTTGACGGTACAAGCCCTTATTGTACAATACCCGTGCGTAGTCAATAGACTCCCTGATCTGAATATCTTCGTTATAGTTCTTATTGAGTAAACGAAGGCTGGTCAGTAGCTGTTTGTATAAATGAGCCTTCAGATTGGACAATTGGCTTTTTTTGATTGCCGGCAGTTTTCGCAGGATCAGGGCTTCATCGTAATCCTTATGTCGATCCATAACATCGAACAATTGCAGGAAAAGAATTTCATCCGAAGACTGGTTTCTTCGAACAAAAAGGCGAAAATGCCGTTTTTCTGCCCGGGTAAGGGACCGTATCAACTGGATAAGATCGTCCGTCTTCTGTTTAGGCATTGTAGTTTTTTATTTTTCAAATGACTATTTTTCAGTCACTTACAAAATTGACACCCCTCTAAACCTTTGGAGTAATGTCAATTTTAGTTTTTAGAACTCCCTTTCTACTGAATATATTTGAGTGAATTCAAGTCGACAGTCAACAGTCGATAGTCCGCAGTCAGTAATACATATGGACCGCCGACCATCAACTATCGACTTCTGACTGCACGAAGTGCGAACAAACATAAGCTTTTTATAAAAAATCCAACATGGCCGACAACAGGATTTACATTTTTGACACGACCCTGCGCGATGGCGAGCAGGTGCCTGGCTGCAAACTGAACACCGAACAGAAAGTTGAAATAGCCAGAGAACTGGAACGACTCGGAGTTGATGTGATCGAAGCGGGTTTTCCCATTTCCAGCCCGGGTGATTTTCGCTCGGTAGTGGAAATTGCCAAAGCGGTAAGCAACCCAGTGGTTTGCGGACTTTCGCGGGCCGTGGCCAAGGATATTGAGGTAGCCGCCGACGCGGTTAAATACGCCAAACGTCCGCGCATTCATACGGGTATCGGCACTTCTGAGTCGCACATCAAATTCAAACTGAACACTACCCCGGAAAAGATCATCGAAAGAGCGGTTGCTGCGGTGAAGCACGCCAAGAAATACGTGGAAGATGTGGAATTCTACGCGGAGGATGCCGGCCGGACCGATAACGAGTTCCTGGCCCGGGTGATCGAAGCGGTAGTGGCGGCCGGAGCTACCGTGCTGAATATCCCGGATACTACCGGCTACTGTCTGCCGGAAGAGTATGGCGCCAAGATCCGTTATCTGCGTGAAAATGTAAAGGGCATCCACAAAGCCATCCTCTCCACCCATTGCCATAACGATCTGGGACTGGCTACGGCCAACTCCATCTCCGGCGCACAGAACGGTGCCCGTCAGATCGAATGCACGATCAACGGCATCGGCGAAAGAGCCGGTAATACTTCTCTGGAAGAAGTAGTTATGATCATGAAGCAACATCCACATCTTGGGCTGGAAACCCAGATCAATACGCCCCTGCTCAACCCGATCAGCAGGCTGGTTTCCGAGCGAATGGGTATGCCGGTACAGCCCAATAAAGCGATCGTAGGTGCAA
>JAGQXH010000470.1 GCA_020436695.1 Lewinella sp.
GCTGTATTTTCAGTCTCCTCAGGATTTCCCGAATTATCTGGATCTGTCGGTTCTTCTGGATTTTCCGGGTTCTCAGGTTCCTCCGGATTCTCCGGATTATTTGGATCTGCGGGCTCTTCCACCGGGCACTCAGGACACGGAGGTACTCCACCAGGCCAAATATTAATCCAATCAGAGACCCACCGGCCTAACCAACAACTCCCTACACAGCCTTCATCATATTTGGCATTTGCTACCGCTTCTGCAGCTTTTACAGCTGCTTCGGAAAATCCGGCGCCCCCTGATTCATAATATTTTAAAATTTCGATCAAAGGTAGGTCGTCTAGGTCAACCGGTTCTGATACCACCCCCTTTTGTGCGAAAGACATAGTAGAGAGCAGTATACTTGAAAAAGAAAGCAACAAGAACTTTTTAGGATTGAAATATTGCATGCTTGAAGGATGCGAATGCTTTAGCTTTTGTAGGAGAATACTACTAAAAATGGATTTAAACATCATTTGTGATTTTAAAGGGTTAGTGAAATTTATTACTGATGTACTACTCGCTTCAGACCTGCCGGATTTATCCAATCCATAGGTTTTCCCAAGCTACTTACTGTGTAATCTGTCATACACGCTATAATGCATGGTTGAGGTCTGTTTGCTTATTGAACACCACAAACCTAAATGATTGATAATTAACTTGTTTTAGTTATTTTCCGGAAGTGTTTAGCTATTTTCCAAACGCCCATTTTTCAAGCGAAATTCGTTGGCGCTACAGTCAAAAGCCTGCTTAAAAGCCTGGGAGAAATAAACTGGAGAGCGAAAACCCACTTCATAGGCTACCTCCCGAACGCTGAGTTGAGGGGCTTTCAGTAAGAGGTGCTGTGCCTGCCTGAGTCGGTAGGCCCGGACGTAAAGCCCTGGAGAAAGGCCACAGGCGACCTTCAGCTCTTCGTAAAACTTGCTCTTGCCCATATGGAGGGTCTGGTACAGATCGGTAGTACTGAAATCAGCGTCGGCATAACGCTCCTGAAGGATGGAGTCTATACGTTCAAGCAGTGGATTTACGGATTTCTCTTCTGCGTCAGGAGCATTTGGCGTATCGAGAAACTGCCGGAGCAGTTTTCGCCGAAGCTCCAGTAGCTTGCCCACCCGAATGAGGAGCTCCTCTTTGTCAAACGGCTTGAGTACATAGGCATCAGCTCCGGCATACAAGCCTTGGTTTTTGTCTTGTTGGGTTGCTTTGGCTGTCAGCAAGATGACGGGGATATGATCCGTACGTTCATCATTCTTGACGGTTTCGCACAGTTCGAATCCGTTTTTGCCCGGCATCATCACATCACTGATGATGAGGTCCGGCAGGTGTTCAACGGCTTTTTGCCAACCTTCATTCCCATCGGCTGCTTCTATGATATGGTAATCTTCGGCCAGGCATTGCTGCAAATAGTAGCGTACATCCGGGCTGTCTTCCACGAGGAGCAAACTAGCTTGTTTTTTGTTAATGGGCGGCTGTCGTATATCAGCAAAGCCTTCTTGCGAAAATGGCGGAAGCTCGATCGGCATAACATCTTTTTTAAGGGCGAGCAGCGGAGCCTGCCGGTGGATGGGGATATGGACTTCAAAGGTGCTTCCGTGCCCTACTGTACTATTGGCCGCTATCTCCCATTTAAGCAAACGGCAAAGTTCCTTTACCAAGGTCAAACCGATACCTGTACCCTGCCCTATATCGCGTCCCTGGCCGGGCGTTTGGTAAAAACGGTCAAAGATGAACGGCAGTTGCTCGGGGCTGATGCCTATCCCGCTATCGCTCACTTGTACGATTACTTCATCATCATTTTGCACCAATAGTGTCACCTTGATCTGACCGCCTTCCGGAGTAAATTTAATGGCGTTGGCCAGGAGGTTATTTAGCATGGTCTGCCATTTATCAGCGTCAAAATCCATGAATAGTTCCTGCCGGCCGGATGAAAAAAATAATTGGATGTTCTTGGCTTCGACTAGAGAAGAAAAGGATTCAAGCAGAAAACGGCTATACTGTACGAAGTCGCTTTGTTGCCAATGGACAGGCATCTTACCTGCTTCCAGCCTGGCAATACTCAACAGTTGGTTGACCATATTCAGCATCTTGCGGCCATTGGAGGCAATGAGCGCAGCAGAATCGGTCATTTTCTCTTTAGTGAGTTGCGGCAGATTCTTGGCCAATCCGCTAATGACCGTTAGCGGAGTACGAAATTCGTGGGTAATATTTGTGAAAAAAGCGTTGCGCATGCGATTGAGTTCTTCCTGATAGGCATTTTCCCTGCGCTCATCCTCCAGGTTTTGCCGTATGGTATTCCTTTCCAACAGGATTTGACGCGAACGATAGGCAAGCCCCAGCCAAAAGAAAATATATCCTGTAATGATGCCCAAAAACTGAATCAGCAGTGGAAGATCCCACAGTTTGGATACATCCCATGCCTGTGTCATTCGCACCAGCATATTGATGATCGTGCAAATCACTGTGATCAGAAATCCGATTATGATATAGCGAAGCATCGGCGCTTTCGACTTCAGGAAAATATAGATGGGAAAAAGCATGACCAAGAAGAAAAACACCCGGCAAAAGTCACTGATCCGCCAGGCGAGGTCTTTGTCAATAAACAGGATGACTTTGTCAACGAAGAAGAAAGTGACGAGTGATATCAGGGAATAGTGCATAATTTTGTGCGCCAGGGGAAATTTTTCTTTGGTATTAAAATAACTCATCACGAAGAGGACACCGGGAATGGGAGGCAGGAAGTTGAAAGCGGTGAAATATTTATAGGATCCAAAGAAAGGAGGTAAAAGCTGAATAAGTGGATTGGCCAGATCGAACAGTTTATAATACAAGATCAGCGTGGCCAATACCGTAAGGGCATAATATAGAAAAGCGCGCTCCTTGTTCAATAAAAACTGGATAAAAGTAAAGAGGGCGGTAAATAGGAGGAAAGTGAAAAAGATAGCATGGAAGATATAATAGGGTAAAAGGCGAGAGCTTTCTGTTTTGAATTCATGTATTTCCGTCATCAAAAGTGCATAGGGCTTTGTAAAACTAAGGTCATTAGTAATACGCACAAAAATGTCAGCACCATCAGGGCCGGCTGGCGCCAGTTTGATGGAATATTTGTTAGGAAATAGGCGCCCTTCATACCAGATGACATTTCCATAACCTGCTTTACGGTGTAGTACCGATGAGCCTGCAAGTTGATAGTAATCGATCTTGTCGTGCTGTCCACATTCAAGCACCAGCGGCTGTAAACTGTCTTGTGCAGGTAAATGGAAGTGAAGCCAGTAGGCATATTTGCTACGCGTGTACTTCCCGCTTAGCTCCAGGGATGTCAGTGGCTGAAAGGCATTCCGGTTCAAAGATCGTACCTCATCGAGGTCCATTTTCGCCGTTTTATCTACGAACACTTGAGTCAAATGGCTGATATCATACCGCCCTTCTACTATGTGTTCTGACTCCACCTGGCCCACCTGCTGCGACCAGAGCACTGCAGGGAGCATCATCCACAGGAAAATTGTTAATAACTTATACATCGGCACCCAAGATACCATTATGACTGTTTCCGCAAGTCGAATCACAATAAATTCCATATCCTCATGGTTGCGCTACCCTCCACAACAAAATCATCAAAACGCCACATTCTAACACATTATCCCTAATTTCGCGCCAACCAATACGACTCCTATCGTGTATAAGATCATCCTAAAGCCTTTTCTGTTCCTGTTTTCCCCCGAGCGGGCGCATCATCTCACCCTTGTCTTACTGAAAATGATGCTGAGCATCCCACTGATCAATACCGCCTTTTGCAATTGGTACCGCGTACGAGATGCCCGCCTGGAACGCGAAGTGTTCGGCCTCCGTTTCCCCAATCCGGTCGGGCTGGCGGCCGGTTTTGATAAGGATGGAAAACATTTTCGGGCTATGTCGGCTCTGGGTTTCGGTTTTATAGAATTGGGGACGGTAACCCCCAAGCCACAGGACGGCAATCCTCAGCCGCGTCTGTTCCGTCTGCCGGAAGACGAAGCACTGATCAACCGGATGGGTTTTAATAACGAAGGGGTGAAGGCGCTGGTCGACCGACTGAAAACAGGGAAGCCCAAAGACCTGATCATCGGCGGCAATATCGGCAAGAATAAGGTAACTCCCAATGAAGAGGCCATCAGTGATTATACCATTTGTTTTGAAGCGCTATTCCCCTATGTGGACTATTTTGTAGTAAATGTCAGCTCTCCTAATACGCCCAATCTTCGGGCATTACAGGATAAAGAACCATTGACCGCACTGCTGACCACCCTGCAAAATAAGAACTGGTCACAATCAGCCCCCAAACCCATCCTGCTGAAAATTGCGCCGGACTTAACGGATTCTCAACTGGATGACATCATCGAGATCGTCACACAGACCGGTATCGCCGGTGTGATCGCTACCAATACCACCATCAGCCGGGCCGACCTTCAAACCAGCCAGGAAACGGTGGAGACCATTGGTGCGGGTGGATTAAGCGGTGCACCGGTCCGGGAACGATCAACCGAAGTGATCCGCTATCTGCATCAAAAATCGGGTGGAAAGATCATCATCATCGGCGTAGGTGGTATTGCCAGTGCGGAGGATGCACTGGAAAAACTGGAGGCGGGGGCTACCTTGGTGCAGGTCTATAGCGGGATGGTGTATGAAGGGCCGGGATTGGTGAAGCGGATCAATCGGGGGATATTGAAAACCCAAGAATGATGTTTTTGTTTTAATATTTTTTATTTCACACAAAAATATTTACCTTGCATTAAGAATCCCCAGTCCTTTCAAAGGTTAATTAATTTTATTCATTGCTTTTCCCTTCAAGTCATAGGTAATTCTCATCAATCAGAGTATACGGGAGTAATTATTATTCGTCGACGATTACATTTGGGCGATGCCCTCTTGTCGGTGATCGATAGCCTGAAGTGTTTTCGGTAGTTTACCGGACTTCGGAACTGAATCAGATCATTGGGAGGGCAAACTTTACCCGGGGATGCGCGGTAAGGTGGTGGGCGGGTTGTTTTTATTTCCCACCCACATTAATGGTGCACCCCTCGCCATCCGGCTTGACTGGCCGGTCTGGTTCGAGTTCATCTTATCTCAACAATTTCCTTCACAAGATGCAGCCGAATCGGAAACTCTGTAGATCCTCCACATGTATTCATTGGCCATTGTTCCTATCACAAACCCAAACTATCCATCACCGGCTGTTCGTATCGGCTATCCTCCGCCGGATAGCGCAACAGTTCTTCGTAATTCCCGGAAGCTTTGGCCATCGACCAGATCAGGCTTTCCCCCGCCGGCACGATCTCCGGCTGTATGCGATAGACTTCATCTTCGTAGGCGACCGGCGCATCGACGATCTCCCAGCCTTCGCTTTTGAATTTTTCGATCAGATCATCCAAAAATAAAGCGGAAGTGAGATTGTGATGCAGCAGCAGGGTATGCGGGATATGACGCTCGTTGAGTTGCATGGATAAGCTTTCATAATAGTTGGCCCGTTCCAGGATATGCGTCAGATAGAAGTCTCGAAAAGCATCTATATCCGCAGCTTGTTCTCCGACCTCCCGGATCTTTTTGATCAGTCGTTGATTAATGTACCAGTCGGAGGCATCGATAGTGACGTGTCCGTTTTGATAACCATTCGCTGCCATCACCGTTCTGATACCCGCTATCTTTTCCTCGGTATTCCCTTCTTTGAGATAAGGAAAACGAAAGCGCTGAATATGGTTGGAATATTTTGAGATGACACTGTTGGTCTGCAGCAATTGACGTTCAAAGATCGCCACGGTATTATCCTCCGCGTTGAAATTGGGGTGCGACCAGGTGTGATTTCCAATTCGATGCCCCCAATCATTCCAGCTTGATAACAAATACCGTCCCTTTTCGTCCAGCTTATTGGATCCGGTGACGAAGAATATGGCCTTGACCTGCTCTTTGTCGAGGGCATCCAGGATCATTTTGTTCCAGTCTTCAAACCGATAGTGCAGTATATCGTTCGTGATCCCGTCGTCAAAGGTAAAGCTCACCCGGGGTTTGGATGTTGGTAAAGTTTGCGGATCAGGCTCAGTGGAGGGAGCGCCCAGACAAGCGCTGATCAGGATGAGTAATAGGACGACGGGGATGTATTTCATGGCGAAACATTTTAACGGGTCTGTGACTTAGAGAACAGACCGTTACCAGAAAGAAAAGGGTGCATAGATCGCACGGATTGTAAGCTTGGAAAATGAAGGCGAAGTTAAGAATACCTTTGATTTTTAGCACCGGCATGATTACCTGACAACTTGAATTAATATAGTATTTTTGCGCCATGGCAGAACAGAACTTCGTAGACTACGTCAAAATATGTTGCAGATCGGGAGCCGGAGGAGCCGGTTCCAGTCATTTTTACCGGGCTAAAGGCATTCCCAAAGGCGGCCCGGACGGTGGCGACGGTGGCCGGGGAGGCCACATTATTCTCAAAGGCAATCGCAATGTCTGGACACTTTTATCTTTGAAGTACCGTAAGCACGTGATCGCCGAGCGCGGCCAGAACGGAGGGGAAAATAATCGCACCGGTGCACAGGGAGGAGACATCATCCTGGAAGTACCCTTGGGTACCATAGCCCGGGATGCGGAGACCGGTGAGTTTGAAGTAGAGATCACTGAGCACAACGAGGAAAAGATCCTGGTGTCCGGAGGACGGGGCGGATTGGGCAATACGCATTTTAAGTCTGCGACCAATCAGGCCCCACGATATTCTCAACCGGGAGAGCCCGGCCTGGAAGAATGGAAGATCCTGGAACTGAAAGTATTGGCCGATGTCGGACTGGTAGGCTTTCCTAATGCCGGGAAATCCACCTTCCTTT
>JAGQXH010000471.1 GCA_020436695.1 Lewinella sp.
TTTCTCATATATGTCTTTCACGGCGTTCAGCCGTGAATAGAGACAACATCTGATCAGTGCGGGAATTTGTGGAGCGTGAAGTGGAACGTAGACCCTTGTTCTGCATTGGCAGTCACCCATATCCTGCCTCCATGTTGCTGCACGATATCCCTGGCAATAGACAACCCCAAGCCAGAGCCATTGTACCTGCTGTCCAATCTGGAAAAGGGTTCGAAGATCTTTTCTGCGAAAGCGGGATCAACGCCAATACCGTTATCTTTAATATGGAAGGAATATTCCTGTTGGTTCTCCTCCCAGCCTATCGTGATCCGGGGATCATCGGTCCCGTTAAATTTTATGGCATTATCGATGATGTTCTGCCAGAGTAACATCATCTGGCTCTCTATTCCGGTAAGCACCGGGAGCTTTTTAACAGAAATACTGGCTTTACTTTCCACTATTTTATGTTTCAGGTTCGATAGTACTTCCTCCAATACGGTTTCCATTTCGACCTGTTCCATCAAGGCGGTCTCATTGTTTAGCCTGGTAAAGGTCATGATCGACTCGATCATATCATAAAGCTTAACAGCGGAAGATTTGATGTAATGCAGGTATTCCTCTCCATCCGGGCTGTCGATCTTTTTTCGCAACAGGTCGGCAAAAGCGGAAATACCTCTAACCGGCTCTTTGAGATCATGTGAAGTGATAAAAGCAAATCTTTCCAGTACCCGGTTCTTCTTGGTAAGCTCGAGGTTTTTCGTTTCCAACTGGTGATGATGCTCTTCCGTCCTTCTTCGGTAATAGTAGAAAAAAAGAATACTGCCCAATAGCATGACCAGCAATAAAAAGGCAATAAAGCGGGAGTAATCGTAGACAGTCCTACTTTGTTTAAGCTCCGCCTGCAACAGGGCCTCGGTGCGTTCAGACTCCAATTTGGCTTTTTCCAGGTCAAACTGGTATTGCATGTCCATTTTGGATGCTATCCTGATCTTTTCCTCGTTGACCAGAGAATCTCTGATCGTCGATAGCCGCTCATAATTGCGCAACGCCCCCCGGTAGTCTTGTATCTTTTCCTGGTTCAGATAGTAACATTCACAGACCTCCGCCTGGATCGCCGGAAAACGATTATTCGCTACCAGTCGCTCGGCTGCCGTACAATATTCCAGGCCCCGGCGGGGAAGATCACGGTGATACTGCACGATGCCCAACTGAGCGTGTGCACTGGCCAGATATTGCCGGTTCCCCATATTCTGGAAGAGATCAACCGCTTTCTGCAAAGCCGCCTCTGCCTCCGACCAGATACTAGTCTTCAATTTGAGCTTACCCAGATCCAGATAAGTAAAAGCCAGGTTGGTTTGATTATTGATCGCGGCACTTTTTTCCAAAGCAAGAGAAAAGTATTTTTCGGCTTCACTGTAGTTTTCCTGCTTAGCGTAAATGACGGCCAGCGAATGCAACGATCCGGCAAGTATGGAAGGATCATCCGACAGATCTATTACCTGGCGTATGTAATGCAGGGCCGACTCGTAATCCCCCAGTTCTTCGTAAACTTTGGATAAATTTGCCAGATTCATCCAACGGGCCCGGCCATTCCAGTTTTCCTGCTCTCCGATCGCCAGAGCTTTCTGATAATTTCGTATGGCATTCAGGTAATCGCCGGAAAAGTGATAACTCAGTCCGATGTTGTTATAGACATCCACTTCGGCCAGTAAGTGTCCAGATGCCTGATAATACTGTAGACTCTTCAGATAATGCGCCAAGGCCTGATCCTGTTCCGAACGCAATGCATAGTATATGCCCTGAAGATTTATGGCTTTTCCCTGCCAGTATGGATCATTCGCCTCATGGGCCCGTTCCTGCAATATTTCGGCATACACCAGGGCGGTATCCGGCGTACTGAACAAGTAGCTGGAATAGATCAGGTCATAATAAGCCTGGAACCTGACGCTATCTATTTGGGTGCTGTCGTGCCATATGCTAAGCAGGCTGTCTTTATCCGATCCACAAAGCAGTGTGGGAAATAGCAACAGCAGGAATGCCTCAAAGCCGTAAAGTCCTGGTCTCATACTTTATCCTTTGCGTATTCTTTGAGGGTGAGGCTTGTTCAACCAAATATATGATATAATCTTGGGTAGCGTAAATACTACTAACAGCTAGCGGCATATCCGGACGAAGGCTCTTCCCGTTTATTTCCGGCCATCATTCTCTTTTCGCAATTGCTTGGGAAATACGTGGTGTCCGGTAGCCCATTCGTACCACTTTGCCGCCATTTCAGAAACGAGTTGTGGGTTTTCCCAGGCCAGATTCCGGCGTTCGGTCCGGTCGTTCTTCAGATCGAACAGTTCCCAGGTATTGCCCCGCAAATCAACCACTGCCTTCCAGTCTCCCTTTCGTACGGCTCCGTAGCTTTGATGTTCCCAAAACATGTATTCTTTTTCCGATCGGCTCCCGGTTTGCATCACTGGTACCAGACTGGTACCGGCCATGGGCTGTATCGTCTGTCCATTGTGGAATTGTGTGGGATAGCTGTTGCCGCTCACATCTACCAGGGTTGGCATGATGTCTGTAATGTGCCCTTTGGCCGCAGTGATCTTTCCCCGTTGTTCATCCATCAGGCCCGGATAGTGCAGGATGAGCGGAGTGGACATACCGCCTTCGTAGGGTTTGACCTTATATTCGAAAAAGGGTGTGTTGGAAGCATTGGCCCAGCCAATACCATAACTAACTGCACCACTGAAATCCGGGTCATTGATCCGGGAAAAATCCTGACTGCCCAGTTCATCGTAGGTTTCGGCACAGGCACCGTTATCGGCCAGGAAAATGATCAGGGTGTTATCCAGTTCTCCGTTGGTTCTCAGGTAGTTTACCAGCTTACCTACATTGTAGTCTACAGCGTAGACCTGTGCTGCATAAACAGCCATCCGATAGGCAACACTATCCTTTTCTCCCGGAGAGAGTTGCTCCCAGGGGCGTGCCCTTGCGTCGCGAACAGATAACCCCCAGGCCGGATCGATCAGGCCCATTTCAATTTGCCGGGCCCGGCGCTGTTGCCGGATACTATCCCAGCCGATGCGGTAAAGGTCTTTAAAAAGTTCGATGTCGGCTTCCTTGGCGTGCAGTGGCCAGTGCGGCGCATTGTAAGCAAGATAAAGGAAGAAAGGCTGGTCATCGTCCTGAGCTTTCAGATACCCGATCGCTTTGTCGGTATAGGCATCCGTGGTATAATAGTCCGGATCTTCCGGCGGCGGCAAGGGGGCATCTCCTTCGTAAAGACAACGCCCACCCTGAGGCCGGAAATAACTGCTGGCCCCGGCCAGTGTGCCGTAATATTTTTCGAAGCCGCGCTGTAGCGGTTTTTTGTCATCGCCATGCATACCAAGGTGCCACTTGCCGGTCATATAGGTATGATAACCGTTACTCCGCAAAACCTCCGCCAGGGTCACGGAATTGCGGTTCAGATAGCCCCGGTAACCAAAGGTGCCATAATTATGACGGTCGATGCGATCAGTATAAGGGTCTTCCGACATCTGCCCAATACCGGCCTGATGGGAGTACAGTCCGGTCATGAGCGATGCTCTCGTCGGACAACAACGGGCATTGTTGTAGAACTGAGTAAAACGCAAGCCATTTGTCGCCAGGGCATCAATATTGGGTGTAGGGATCTCTCCGCCGTAACAAGCGATATCACTCCAGCCCATGTCGTCAACCATGATCAATACAATATTGGGTCGGTCGGTTACAGGCAGGCCAGTTTTTGTTCCAGGAAGGGAGGCTTTCCCGGTCACGCCGGGAGGATGGTTTAAGTCATTAGAATGGAACGGATGGGGCTCCGGTGATATGCCGTCGTTCCAAACAGGCAGGAAGAATAAAAATGCTAAGACGACTGGCAGATAAGATCTTTTCATAAATACAGCTACTAAAAAAATGAAATTTCACCTCTTACTTCATCCGGTATTTTGAAATACCCAGCTTCACGATAGTTATTCCCGGTAATGTGGATGCCGTTAATATACAGGTTTTCAAACCGGATATTCCGATATCCGTACTGTTCATTATAAGGCTGGAATAAATTACCTGTATAGGATGTTGCGGGTGCCTTCATACGGGCGTGTATATTACGAAAACAAAAGTCTTGCAAACGGTGGGGGCCGCCATCGATCATGTCATTTTTCTTGCCGGTAAACCGCAGGTCCAGCAAGCGGTCGACCGGTGTTTCTACGAAGATATTTTCAAAAAGAAAATCACTTTGGGTATTCCCGCTGGCTGTTCCCGATGCCAGTCTTAGATTGATAACACTGTTATTGGCCCCACCAGTGGAACGCCATTCTGCACGGACCACATCGATATTGCGCACCCGTACGCCCCGGACCGCAAGTGAAGTCCAGCCTAATTGCAGGCAGGCGCCGTTGGTCATCTGCCAGATCACACAGTCCTCTACCAAAACATGGTCATCGTACAGTTTGACGGCATCGTCATCGGCGTGAATAAAATTATGGCGCAGGGTAGTACCGGCCCAACCGACCAGCCCGTCGGCATTATATACCCAGCCGCCAATGCATTTCACCCAGCGCACCACATTATCACGCCCAAGGGTACGGATCGCAAATTTAGCGTAATCCGTTACCGTGATGCCTTCAATGATCACCCTTTTTGCTTCCGGTGGTGTTTCGATGCTGTGTGCTTCCCGGTGTTGCAAACGCCCGGAGCAAAGTACGCCCCTACCATCGATGACAACATCCGGGTGTCCGATGTAAAATGCACCGTAAACGAACGCACCGGGAGCCAGATAAACGCGTTTAATTCCAGCCGGCAGATCCAGTCTTCCTCCCAGATCGTGCACCCCTGAGCCAAAATATAGGGTATGCTCCTCCCGAAGATCCGCTGCCGGATCGATCTTACCATCCGCCTGGATCAGTTTTACATCCTTACAGTTCAGATCAGGAGCATTCGTTTCCCAGGGATCGTAGGCAATAATCAGGGCGTGCCGGTAACCTTCCGGGCCAAATTCTACGACAAATTGGCCCTCACGGGATAGTTCGAAGCGGACAGCCCGTTCGGTAAACATTGTGGGACTGATACTAAAACGGGTCGGGCGAATGACTACCTCGGCGGTATTGAGCTGTTCATTGGGCAATAACTCCACTTCTACCGTGACGATGCCGGTAGCCATGAAGCCGGTATAGGATAATGTTCTTCCCTCTACAAATTGAGCACCCGGTCCCTCCGTACGAGCTCGACTAAGATATACAAAGCCCAGCCTCGATTCTTTGCCTTGGGAGATAGTCACCTTATAGAAGGGCGAAGCAGGAAAATCCGCCTGAGGTGCCGGATAAGTAGAGATGGCAGCATATATGTGTACACTGAACAGGCCTGTTAAAAAGATCAGCTGAAATAATGCTACGCAGTAATATCCAAATAATAATTTCCTCAGCATCATTTGCTATGATCTTTGATCAGATTGAAGTAATGGAACTATATCACTCAATGGATAGCACAGTTACTTACTTATTCCTTTTCCCAGAGCGTCCGATCCAGTGCAAGCAAACCGTTATCGGTCTCCCGCAGAGGAATAAGATGTAGCCGCTCCTTCCCTCCTCCATTGGGTTGGTGAAAGGCCAATTGCAGAACGCCGGAAAGATCCCGGAAGAACATGCCGTGCCCGCCATTGGCCTTCACCAGAGGTGCTGCAATTTGTTTCCAGGGGCCGAACACCGAGCCACTGCGGGAAATTGCTTGTCCGATCGCGTACTGCTCATCGCCGAAACTGGACCAGATCATGATCAGTTCACCTTTTGCGTTGCGATAAAATGCCGGCCCGTCCGTTACATATCCGTTCCTTTTTATACCCACGTCCTGCATATTGCGTACCCAGGGAGCATCCGTTGCCCGGAACAATAGCTGAGGGACTCCGGCTGGGGCACTTAGATCGTGTTTAAGCCGGAGGATATTCATTTCACCATCCAGGGTCTGTGCCCATTCGTGGCAAAAGACCATGTAGGGTTTTTCTTTCTCCACAAATAAAGTACCGTCGAGGCTCATCCATTCGGCTGGTGTATGGGCAGCCGATCCAAAGGGTTCAAATGGCCCCAGGGGGGAATTCGCCCGAAAAATATGAGTACCTCGACGCCACTGCGTTTCTCCGTTCAGAGGATTAGGAGTGTCACTGATCTTTTCTTCTGAAGTCAGGGTAACCAACAGGTAATATTTTCCCCGGTATTTGTGCACTTCCGGAGCCCACACCCTTTTCCGGGCAGGGAAATCATTATCCAGCGTCAATACCGCCTGCGGGGCAGCCCAGTTTTTCAAATCTTTGCTGATGTAGACTTCCACACCCCGCGGATCATCATCGCCAGTCAGCCGGTTCCCAATCTGTGCGTACATAAAATAGGTTTGGGTTTCCGGGTCAGTCAGAATGTAGGGATCGCGAATGCGGATATCGGAAGTCGGGATCGCCGTCGAGTCAGGAATCACTTCTGAAGCTTCCTGGCCGCTACCCTTTGTACTCCATACGAGGAAGCAGATTAACACAATGCATCGGCTATATTCCATTCAGTTTTTGTATTTACGTTTGAGCCGATCCTCCGCATAGGTCGACTCGTTCGCTTCCTTTACTTTTTCCCGGTCCAGCTTGATCTCTTTGCGGTCATAGGTGTAAATCCCATTCATTTCATTTTCCAGATCGGTCCACTGGGTATACACTGCCGCGCTTAAACCTTCTTCCTGAAAGCCGTGGATCATTTCGATGAAACGCAGATATTCGGTGGTAGCAGCATCTTTTCCTTCATAGTTATAATGCACCCAGGGACCATCAGTATCCCAGACATGCCCATCCAGCAGATAGCCGATCGCACCGTACTCCCCATTAACGACAGCTCTT
>JAGQXH010000472.1 GCA_020436695.1 Lewinella sp.
ATAAACAGATCCAGCAGGAACAGGGTACCGAAGATCAGGCTGGCAATTCCGTTCGTGGTAAAAAAGGCAAGGTTCACCCGGCTCAGATCCTTGGCCGACACCACCGTATGCTGGTACACCAGTAAGCCGAGAAAGATCCCCAACCCTATCCAGTGCAAATAGCCCGCTTCTCCATACGTCTGACTGAAAAAATACGCGGCCAGGGTCATAAAAAGACCACTCAGCAGGTGCAGAACGTTGGATAATTGCAGCGCCCGCTGCTTGCCCAACCAGACCGGCACCGAATGTAAGGCATGGTCTTTGTCAAAATGCTCATCCTGCAAGGCGTAGATGATGTCAAAACCGGAGACCCAAAACAACACCGCCGCGGAGTACAATAGCGGCAACAGGTCAAAACCCTGCCCCGTTGCCAGGTACGCACCGATCGGGGCCAGCGACAAACCCAGGCCCAGTACAAAATGACACAGGAAGGTAAAGCGCTTGGTATAGCTGTAGCCCAAGATCACCAACAGCGCGACGGGTGAAAGGTAAAAACATAGGGGATTGATGAACCAGGTGCAGGCAATGAACAACAAGCTGCTAATCACGACAAAGAGCAGGGCATGGCGGGCAGAGATGACGCCGGAGGGAATTTCCCGTCGCGCTGTCCGTGGATTATCGGCATCGATGTCGCGATCCAGGTACCGGTTGAAAGCCATCGCTGCACTGCGCGCGAAAACCATGCACAGCAATACCAGGACAAACAAGCGCCAGTCTAACCGACCGTCGTTGAGCTGAACGCCCAAAAAAAAGCCCACCAGCGCAAAGGGTAAGGCAAAAATGGTATGGCTGAATTTGATTAGGGAGAAATAGTTTTTCATCGTGTATTCCTTTTGTATGTCCGGACCCGCAAAAGTACGGAAATACAACAAAGGTGCCACCCTTTACAGGATAACACCTTTGCCTCGATACTCAATCGGATGAACGATTGAGCATATCTTCAGAATGATTTATACATTACTGAACTTGTACGTTCGTAGCAGGCGTTTCAGAGCCTGGCTCAGGCGTAACATCACCTTTGATGTAAAGGAAGGACTGAGCAGGTTCAGTATTAGCAGTGATGGTCACTTTCTTGTTCTGCTTGTTTTTCTTGCCTTTTGAGTTGAACTCTACCAAGATTTTGCCGGTTGCACCTGGAGCGATCGGGTCTTTAGGCCATTTCGGAACAGTACAGCCACAGCTACCTTTAGCGTCGCTCAATACCAGCGGCTCGTTACCGGTGTTAGTGAACTTGTAGGTATGAGAAACTTTCTCTCCTTCCGCTACCGTACCGAAGTCGAAGGTCAGTTCTTCAAAAGCCATGGTAGTAGTAGGACCGGTCGGTGCCGGAGGTGTTGTAGCAGACATAGCAGAAGAAGCTGCCGGTGCAGCCGGAGTAGCTGTGGTTACATCTTCACGTGCCTGATTACGAACATCATTGTTCGCGCTTTGACAACTAGCCAGGAAAGCCACTACCAGTACTGCAAGCAGAGCAGTTTTAAATTGCTTTAGCATAACAATTGCTATTTTAATGGTTAAAGATTTTTTTGCGTGTTAACGACTACAAAATTACGGAATGGAAATGAAATGCCTGTTAATGCGATTTCAATAATTGTTAACGACTTGTTAATCGATTTAAGTATAAGCCTTTAGGTAAATCTGGATCGGCAAAAAGCCGCGAATTCCTCTACCGGCCGGGCATTGAGGCAATGCTTGGCGCTTAATCCGCCTTTTCGGGCCGAGATCACGCCATAATGGATATCGTGAATGCCTTCCCGGGAGTGCGCATCCGGATTAATGGAGACGAGTACGCCTTTTTCCAGAGCATAGGGGATCCACGACCAGTCGAGATCCAATCGATAAGGGTTGGCGTTCAGTTCAATAGCCACGCCATTAGCGGCACAGGCGTCGATCACTGCCTTGTGATCGATCGGATACCCCTGGCGTGATAACAGCAGCCGGCCGGTGGGATGTCCCAATATAGTGGTGTAAGGATTTTCAATGGCTGTGATCAACCGCTGGGTAGCTTTCTCCTCGTCCATACGCAGGTTGGAGTGCACGGAGGCGATCACGAAATCAAATTGTTGCAGGATATCTTCCGGGTAGTCAAGCGATCCGTCGTTAAGGATATCACTTTCTATGCTTTTGAAGATCCGGAAGGGGGCCAGTTCTTGGTTGAGCGCATCGATCTCCGCCATTTGGCTCAATACACGTTCCGGCTGGAGCCCATTGGCGTAAAAAGCCGACTTGGAGTGATCAGATATACCAATATAGGCATAGCCCTGATCCCGGGCGTATTCGGCCATTTCCCGCAAGGTATGCAGGCCGTCGCTCCAGTTGGTATGGGAATGGATCACTCCTTTGACATCAGTTTCTTCGATCAGAAGCGGTAATTTATCGGCACGGGCCAGTTCGAGTGACCAGGCCTCTTCACGTAAGGCAGGATCGATATAGGGTATCCCGGCTTTATCAAATACAGCCTGCTCTACTGACAGATGCCGGAAATCGACCGCTGGGAAAGCCTCAATAAATGCCTGCATGAAATCTTCGCCTGCGGTGTAACGGAACAGCTTGGAACCATAATCTTCGGGTGCGCACTGATAGATACACAGCGGCAATCCCTCCGTGGTAGTAGCCTCGAACCCATTGTTGACTGGCTGAATATTTTCCAGGTATAAAGACTGGAACAGCGTGGAGGGATCACCTTCCCATCCGATCAGGATCTCCACCTTTTTGAGAATATTACAGCCACGGCGGAAAGCGCTGCAAAAACTGATCTTGGTGCGCGGCAACAGCTCTCTCAACTGCCCGATAAAGGCATTTGCCGGTGCTTCCAAAGCGGCAAAATGGAACTGATCCTTACTGCGCTGGTAATATTCGAGTTGCTCCTTGAGCTGATCCTGTGTTTTTTTTCCGAAACCTTTCAACTCGATCAGCCGGTTCTCATTAACGGCATACAACAATTCACCGATCGTTTCCACGTCGAGATCTTTCCAGATGGTCCGGATCTTTTTGGGGCCGAATCCCTTGATATGCAGCATCTCTTGTACTCCCTCCGGCGTCATATCGCGGTACTTCTCCAGTGTAGCCATTTTCCCGTCGTCCAGCAATTCCCGGATCTTGCCGCTTATGGCCTTTCCTACACCTTTGAGGGCTTCTATTTCCTCATCACTCATTTCAGCCAGTGGCCGGTCCAGCTTGCGCAAATTGATGTAAGCGTTCTGATAAGAGCGGATCTTATAAGGATTTTCCCCGTGCAGCTCCATGATATTGCCCAGAAACTGGAAAGTTTTGGCGATCTCTTTATTCGTCATCATACTTCGGTAAAATCATTTGGTGGCCAAAATTACAGTTTCTATCTTTAAGCACTTAATTTTACGACTGATATTGAACTAGCATTTAGTGTTGATTTAAGTAACATCCCATGAAATCTACTATCTCTATCCTTTGTCTGCTATTATTTTCCGTCCTCCTCACCGCCCAGATCCCCGTTGGCGGCGTGCCGCCGGCACTGCAACCGGACCGGGCTCCATTTTTCACGGATAAGCCGCTTTCACGCCAGGAACTTCCGGCATTGGATCTGCAACGCATTCTCGAAGAAGATGCGAAAGGGCCGGATGTTCGTTTTGCCGCTCCGATCCCCGTCGATTATTCATTGGCAACATCCGGTCAGTGGACCGAATTACCAAATGGGGATCGCGTCTGGCGGGTGAGTTTATACAGCCGGGGAGCCAGGGCCCTGATCACTTTTTACCGTGACCTGTATCTTCCTTCCGGTGCAGAATTGTTTATGTATGCTCCCGACGGGACACAGGTGCTGGGGCCTTATACCGCAACGGATAATCCGGATGACGGACGTTTTATGACCGGATTGCTGTATGGAGAAGCGGCAGTTATTGAATATTTTGAACCGGCCTCGGTTCGTGGCCAGGGGCATTTTCGTATCGATCGGGTCGATCACGCCTATAAACCGGTAGCGCAATCGGAGCGGAGTGGGGGCAGAAGCCCGGCCCTGGGTTTTGGAGCATCTCTGGAATGCCATATCGGAGCCGACTGTCCGGAAGCGGACCCGGTGGCCGATCTGAAGCGCAGTGTCTGCCGGATCATTATCGTCGTGGAAGAAGGTACCGGCTACTGTACCGGCAACCTCTTAAATAATACCGCCGAGGATGGAAAGCCTTACATCTATACCGGTTTCCACTGTATGGACGGATATACACCGATCTATAGTCTATGGCGTTTTGATTTCAATTACCGGGTCACCGGCTGCGATCCGGCGGTCAGTGAACCTCAATTCAACTCCATTACCGGAAGTACGTTTCGGGCCGGACGCCAGGCCAATGATTTCCTCCTGCTGGAGCTGGATAAACCCATCCCGGTTAATTTCGCGCCCTATTACATGGGGTGGAACCGCCAGGCGACCCCGCCGGATACCAGCTATATGTTGCATCATCCGCGTGGCGATGTGCAGAAATTTTCCCGATCAACCGAACAGGCCACGCTTCAGGATGGTCCCATTCGTTGGGACAGTGGCGTAATTACTCCACGTAACCATCACTTTGATGTAGACTTTACGGAGGGCAACTATGAGATCGGTTCCTCCGGGGCTGCCCTGATCAACAAGAAACGACAGATGATCGGAAGCTTGAATGGTGGTAATCCGGATACCATGGGCTGTGATTTCAGTCAGGCCTGGTTCGGGCGTCTTGATCTGGCCTGGGAAGGCGGCGGCACATCTGACACCCGCCTGAAAGACTGGCTGGATCCCATTGGCTCGGATACTATCGAACTGGGGGGCTATGCCGAATCTCAAGCCACTACAGTGAGCGGGATCATCCGCACTTACTTTGATAAAGATCCGGTTGCGGGTGTGGAAGTGTCTTTGAGTCTCGATGGCAATTCCACTACTGTTACTTCTGCGGCTGATGGTACTTTTACCTTTACCAATGTTGCGGTGGCCAACACCTACTCGGTAAGCTTCAGTAAAAATACGGCTCCCAGTAACGGTGTTTCCGGCATGGACATTCTGGATATTCAGCGACATATTCTGAGTCTGAAACAACTAGTCGGGCCATATCGACTGCTGGCCGCCGATGTGAATGATTCCGGTTCGATCACCGCCCAGGATGTGATCGCCATGAGAAAAGTGATCCTGGCGGTAGCGAGTGAATTCGCGCCCGGTATTGAATCCTGGACTTTTCTACCTCAAGCTTATTCTTTCCCGGACCCGGAAAAGCCCTGGTCGCCCACACCCACGAAAGTGATCTCCAGCAGTAATGTGGAAGATCTCCAAGATCTAAAGATCCTTGCCATTAAGCGGGGAGATGTGAATGATAGTGTCGATGGAGGGAATTAGGGATAAAAACAAACACCATCACTATGCTCAAAAATCACCTGACAACATCGATCCAATATTTTAGAAAACATAAGTCCTTCTTAATCATTAATTTAGTTGGACTCACTATTGGGTTGACTGCCTTTTATTTCGCTTTTCTCTATGTGAATTTTGAATTGAGCTATGATTCCTCCCACCAGAATGCAGATAATATTTACCGACTGGTAATCGATGTAAATACACCCAATGGCGTTGACTATAGAGGTACACCTGCACCCATCGCGCAAGCAGTTGAAGAGGCATTTCCGGAAGTGGAGTCGGCAACGGGAATACTGTTGGATCATTTAATTCTGCAAAACGAAGTAGGTGTACAAAACGATGAAAAAATCGGCTATACCGATTCCTCGCTGTTTTCCGTTTTTACTTTCCCACTCATTAACAGAAACCCCGGTGAAGTACTTAATGCACCTTTTCAGATCGTCCTGTCCGAATCCTGCGCAAATAAATACTTTGGTGAAGTAGATCCTTTGGGTAAGAGTCTGTTGATCAATGGAAAAGATCGGGCCTATGTTACCGGTATTATGAAAGATATGCCGCTCAATTCTCACTTTCGGGTAGATGCATTGGTCTCCATTTCGACCCTCCTGAAAGTCTGGAGACCTGATCTGAAGCATAGCTGGAAAAGCCGGCGTGCAAATACTTATCTCACTCTGCACGAAGATGCCGATCCGAAGGATCTGAATGCAAAGATCACTCAACTGCTGAGATCAAAAATAGATCAGACTGAATACGAATATAATACAGCACTGGAACCTTTACGAAGTGTCTATCTATATGGGAAACCAAGAGGATCCAGTGCCGGTAGCGCGATAACCGGTAATATTACCAATGTATACATTTGTGCGTTGGCGGCGATATTGGTACTTTTTATTGCTAGTCTGAATTACGTCAATCTTTCAACGGCATTCTCTATGAGGAGGGCCAAAGAGATTGGGCTTAGAAAGCTCCTTGGCGCATCACGACCCGGACTTACCGCTCAATTCTTGACGGATGCGATCGTCTTAAGCTTACTGGCATTTGTCGTCGCATTGGGTCTGAGTACACTGATTACCCCGGTCTTTAATCAGATCTCGGGAAAAACGATCAGCAGAGGGATCTGGGAATACCCTGCTTACCTGGGAATCTTATTGCTGGTTGCGGTCGTTTCCGGCGTACTGTCAGGCTTATACCCTGCATTTTTTCTTTCTGCTTTTAAACCGATCGGCGTTTTGAAAGGCCGTTTTACTTCGAGCATCAAGGGGATTAGGCTCAGGAAAATTCTGGTGACCAGTCAGTTTTTACTCTCTTTCACGCTTATTGTGGCCACAAGTGTTTTGTACAGGCAATTGCATTTTATGCAAAATCAACAGCTTGGTTTTAAGAAGGATCACATGCTGGCCATCAATTTTCAGGCAGATGACCAGATGAGTACCGAAG
>JAGQXH010000473.1 GCA_020436695.1 Lewinella sp.
TAGGGCAACTTCAAATTGATATTCCATATGAGCTGTGTGCCAGGCTTTACTTTTCCCGGCTTTGATGGAATAAATACGGGTCGACCATTCCAATAATCTATCGGCCAATTCATCGACCAATTCATGGCGATTTCCAAGAATTCGTTCGGATATGGATAAGTCTTCATCCGAAATAAGATCGATTAAGGCACCTCCGTCAATAAGATCTCGATTGGCGAAAGCAGTGAGAGTGCTATGGTAAATTTCATGGCTAAACACATCTGCGTTATCGTATTGTTGTGCTCGGTCTTCGTCCGGTGGGAGTTGAAACTGCAGCAGCCCACTTTTGCTAAAAGATTGTAGAATACCAGCTTGATCCGGAGGGGGCAAATGTTTTTTCAGCAGCCGAAACCAGTGCCTTCCAATCTCCACTTTTGTGAAAAAATCCGGCTGGTACTCGGTTTTTTCCACTATGATATCCAAAGGCGTTTCCTGCCCATCAAAATCCTGGGCTTCCTCCCGGGAGGGATAAAACTGCTGAATTTCCGTCTTTTGATAATTCAGGTTAATCGAAGCGGCAAAACCGGCATCTTCTCCTTGAAATTCACCGAACTGCCACTGGCGGGACAACATCCAAAGGGGATCCCGGATCTCGGCGCGAAGTACTTTTTCGATATCCTCGCTACGGGGATTGGGTTCAAGTCGATTCCAAAAAAGAACGGAAGGATTAGGCATAATATTAATTTTTTTGGGCTAGTGGATACTGGCACCTACTTATTCCACACCGGCGTGTTTTCCGTGTGGGAAATGGGGACACTGATAGCCGGTAACAAAAACCTCAGAGGGTGTCCTTTCATAATTATTCCGTCCTTCTCTGTAGGTGGATACCCCTCGATCAGGTCTGGATCTACAGCCCGTTTCTTTGCCATTTCGATCGTATCGGTTACAGTATTCATTAAATCTGCCCACTCCCATTGCCCGGTTTGAGTAGGACTTATGCACAGCAGTAGCGTTTGAGGCGGCTCGGCATTCGACTGATCATAGTGTACAGCTACCCCCGATTCAATTTGCTTTTCGGGGATCTTTTCCGTCCATTCTGCGAGAATCATCCCAACCTGTACTTGGTGTGGGGCAAAACCGGGAGGTGTTTCCAGTGCCAGAGAAAGGTTTTCTCCTGCGAACGCTGCCTGCGGAGAAAAACCCGTTCCTAGCCATCGATAAGCATCATGATTAGATAGATAGGGCAATTGTAATATTTTGAGTTCCTTTGAAACAGAAGAGGTCCGGTACAATTCGCGGAATGCTCCCAACTTCAAGTAGTTCATAACACCTTCATTAACCAGCGACATACCTTGCAACCATTCTTCAACGGCAAAGTCTCCGGCATCCTTTAACAAGTCGGGAAAATCAAAGGCAGATTGGAATTCCTGGGCATTGAGCTGACGAAATTCGGGGAACAGTGGAAGAGTATTTTCAAAAATCAGGTTTGATAATCGCTGCAGATCTTCCCATTTTGTCTTTGGGTTGGCGTTTGCCTTGATCAGATCAAGTAAGCTGTTTGCATTTTTCAAAAGATTTGAAAAATATTTATTTGCATGCTCTACTTTTATAAGCAAAGAAATCCTCTCCGACAATTCAACTTGCTGTTCGGTAAAGTAACTCTCCTGGGTAGGGCTAAATAAGGTGGTTCCAAATAAATAGTGTTGCAATAGATTTAATTGCTCCTGTATTTCGCCTTCGGTCAGATCGGTCCGGTCGAGTTGTCCTGAATGGTAGTGAAATAGGTTGAGCAAGTTTAGGATGGAATAGTAGTTCCGCCCGTTAATAATGTCATCAAATCGATCAATTAGGAGATTGATCTCCACTAACTCAAACATTTTTGGATCAAGGGTGTCAGATTTTGCCGATAATTCCAGATCGGCCGGCAGTAAAGCACGACTGTTATCGATTATTCGCAATAAATGATCTACCAAGGGTTTAAGGTCGTACAGGCAATGCTGGTTTTGAGAAAAGCCCTCTTTACTATTGTATAATAGTTCGATCTGGTCCGTTGAACTGACATTGAATCTGATCTTTGCTGCCCTGTTTAAATAATGGCTCAATTCGCTGGTCTCAGAAAAAGCTGCCCTACCCCGGAAAAGAGCCAGGAAATCAATAGGTTGCAAACCTATATTAGTGATATTTAATTTCCTAAGTTCTCCGTTTATTGTAACATTTACGGTGATACTTCCTGGATCCGGAAATTGTTCTGCCAACCAATGATTGAGATAAGGATTGGCTACGGATCGAGGAGAAAGTCGGCCTGGCCAGGCTCCATCGGTCCTACTGGCATCAAACTGCACAGCCACCGTATGGTTCAGTATTTTATGCCGTCTTGGTGTACGCACGATATCCGGCACCTCCACCTCTTTGTCGCCATTCATCATCTTTAGTATACTGCTCGATTTTTCCAGCTTGCCTTTTGCCAGTTGAAAAATACTTTCAGCAACCATCAGATCGCTAATCGCATCCATATGGCGGTCTAACTGGTCCAGGACATTTTTAACCTGAATGAGGTCGGGGTCATTGATCCGGATACCTTTCATAGCCAGGAAAGAAGCGATATCCTGCTCACTTTTGCGGTAGTTATTCAGCAATTTCAAACCATCAACCACATAAAAAGCTTCTTTGGTTTCAGCAGAATCGATCTCGGCACTTTCAGAAACCTTATCCGCCCGCATGGGGAATGCTTTTCTAAATTCCAGTAAATACTGATCCAGATCTCCGGCAATCTGATTATCATGCAACAGTCTTTCAAACTGATATCCCAGCAAGGCTGACAATTCCTGTCCATTTTTTACCCCCTCCAGGTAGTAAAGCGATTGACGTACCCGGTCCGGACTCAGGTCAATGGCAAATTGGTCGCTGTATTTTTCGGGATTATTGGCCAGGAAACCGGACCGGAGCAGAGCTCCCGCAACGGCATGCTCCAGCGAAGGGACATGGAAAAAACCTTGATTTTTGGGGTTTACTTTTGCCTGACCTTCAATGATGCCCGGCCGGTCTTTGGGTTTTACAAGCAAGACATCCGGATCATCTCCCAGGTACAGGATGAGATCGGCCAGCACCTGTTCTATATCAAAACCTGCATCCTTAAAAGATTGAAAATGGAGAATGGGGGCAATGGCTGAATTCGGATTGGGCTTCGTGGCGTGTTTTCTCACCTCTGGTGAAGACACCATTTTAAAGGTCGAATGCAATTGGGCGCTGTCAAGCCTGAGGTTTTCGATATAGCCGTAAGCGCCCAGGTAAATACTTTCCGGTTTTTGCTGTCTCAATTGATTCAGTCGCCAGTTTACCATGCCGGTCATCCAAGCATCCAGCCGGTAATTGCACAGGTCGAGATGCTCGGAAATCAGCCTATGTAAACTGGCTGTAGAGCGATCTTTCAATAGATTCAGGGCAGTTTTTATTTCCGAAAGTGGTTGTATACTTACATCAGAGGATACTTGCTTCTGGAGTTCTTCCGTGATATATTCCCAAATAGTTTTTTCCTGTTGGTCTTTTTTAATTATTGAATCGAGATAACCCCATTTGTTGGGTTGGTAATCAATGTCTTTAATAAAATCTCCAGGATTATCGATATGGTGATGTTTATACAGATATATCCATTGTTCCATGCGTGTGGCGCCCTCATCGAGGTTTTCCGTCTCGAAATCAATTCCACTGATCAATTGATTTTGGTTTGGAAGCATGGCGATGGCCGTATTGATATAGGCACGGGAGAGCGCCTGGCGAGCCAGCCGGTATAGTAAGGCCTTCGGCTTTTCGAAGGTCTCATCCTCCATTGGCGCGCCAAAATGTGTCGACTGAAAACGGTTGGCAGGCGTCTGTGCCAGCCATTCGAGGTAGTTTAGCCCAGATGCCGGCCCATCCAATTTTGGAAGTTTCCTTGCTTCTGAAGGTGTCAACCGGTCAATAAACGGGTAATCCGACTGCCGGAACAGATCGGAAAAATGTTGTTCCATTATTCTTGCTTGTTCGTGGACCGGAAGATCGAGCGCCAGCAGATCGGCTGCCAGGCCGAACCGGTAAAAGGACTCCATCGGCACGTTGATCCGCTCCGGTCTTTCATAAAATGGGATCGATTCCCGGAAAGGATAATCAGGGTCCTGGCTTTCGGCGGCCAACACGGCATTTTTCAGCAAATAGTATCCGAGTTGCGGCCTTTCATAAAGTATTTCGGAGCTGGGGTTCAGACCGATGATCTTAATAAAGGCTTCAGAAAATTTATGAAGATCGAGGCTCGAATCAGTTAATTGCTCCACTTTCCCTGCCAGCCTTTGCCAGTGCCGATCTAACGGTTGCAGCACTTTTTGGTACAGGCCCCGGATAAAGTGATCATCATTTTCAGAAAAAGTCCAATGGCTGAAAGCGGTAGTTGCCAGTAGCCCGTACGGTTGATGGCCCACCCGAAACGCCGGCATCAGGCCCCTTCCGGTGACAAATTGGAGGAAAAACCTCCTGGTTTTTTCCAGGTCTTCTTTTGAAAGTGTAGGGTGGAGAAATTGTTCCAGGAAATATCCGAGAGTGGCCGGCCACAATAAATGATTCATGGCCAGGGCTGCTGAAATGTCCTGCAACTGGCCATTCTCCAAATGGTGAAATGTCGAAGGGTCCACGCCTAATGCTGAAGTTAGGTATAATGCATCTTTTTTATCCTTCCAGTGGGCCGCAGTTTCAAACAAAGCCGGTCCGGCTATTGTCTTAAAAAAGGCTTCCGGCTCCGGCCCCGTGCCGGAAAAACCAGATCGCGTTTTTTCAAAGTTATTCGTAGGAGTACCCTGGGGTAAGATGGCCATTCCTTTGGTTTGGTACTGATGATTCTCGAACAGCCGGTTCAAATATACTTTCCCCGCACCGGCATCGGTAGTGGCCTTGACTCCGAGTACAATAATGCTGTCTATTTTTACATCCGGATCGAAAAGGATCTCATTGAAGTTGATGCGAATAGCCAAACCTGATTTTTCGGCCGCTTCGAAATTGGTGCGCCAGTGGTCGGTGAAAGGGATTTCCTGTCCGGTACCAGGCGCCGGCACCAGTTCTAACGGATAGGGTATCCGATTGCCGGCTGACTCTCTGATTTCCGATCCCTGTTGTAGTCGGACCACAAAATGGTCGGGCATGACAAAACTCAAAATGGGGGCAGTCCAGACATCACTTTTGAGCTGTACTTCATCGCTCCAGGATGGCGGGACACTATAATCAGTAGTCGCTCCTGTGAAATTGACCGGAGTAGTTTGCCGGAAAATCCAGGCAGCACGGGCATGACCATAGGTGCTTTGCAGGAGCATCCAGGCTGCCAATAGCGGTTTCCCGGTATTCCCGGTCGATTCGGCTTCTACCTTAAAAGCATTGGGGTTTGCCTGGTGGATCTGCCACCACCTGATCCAGAAGTTTTCGCCGGAAACTTTTTCTCCCGGGGTCAGGTCCGGTTCATGACCATGAACAAAAATATCATCTGGATAAATTCGTATCCAAAGCTCAATATGATCCGGCACTTTTTTAATCCATTCCTGAGAAGAAGGCTGAAGGATTTTGTCATCCAGAGCTGCCTCAATTTCATCAGCAAAATTCCGGGAAAGATTGTCTTCACTTTCTCTCAAATCATGCAGGGTAGCTATGCAGTTCGGGCTTTCTGCCGACCAGTTGCCATAACTCGCATGATAACCGTCTATTTCGGGTGATCGCAAGGGGCTGACATCCAAAATATGATCCCGGGAAATGCCTTTCAGTAAATGTTTTACCCGGACAAAACGGGTTTGAATACGCACCGGCATCAATAAGACCGGAACATCATCCATTAAATGATTGATCAATTCTTGCGGCGATCCCAGGCTATCAATTTCGTCTTCCAGTTGACGGGTTTGCGCTTGTATGGCTGATGCTTGCGCTTGCTTAGTAGTGATCTGTGAGCGTAGTTGATCCAGGGTCTGCTGGTCTTCGGCTGTTGGAGGAAGTTGTTCGCTTCCATTCCTGCCCTGTACCTCCTTAAGCTTGAGCTGTAGGGCCTGTTCTGCGAGATACTGCTCCCGCATGGCCAGATCCTGCTCTTCTCTTCGTTCTTTTAATTCAGCTTGTATGTCCTGGAAATTTTTCATGATTCAGGGTTTTGTTTCGCAAGAAGAGTCTTAGCGTGTATAGCCAGTTGAAAGGGTTTTTGGTAAGTGATCCAGGCCATATGAGCAGCGGTCTCTCCCCAGGTGATCGCATTTTCGGTTTCCGGTGGTGTCGGATGATCTCTTTCGAGGTCGACATAATTGTCGGCTGCCAGTAAATGCGCCCAGTCCAAGTCATCCCACGTATTCAGCGCCGGGATGTTTTCACCGGCCGGATCCGCCGCATCCAGGCCAAACTGCAGAGAGCCGGGACGCTGCTTGAGGATAAAGAACCAACCTGGATCGGAACGGGCTTCTTCCCTGGCTATATCAAACCCCAGGCAAAGTATATCATCTGTTATTTTAGCGTGAAACAGTGGATAAAGCACGCGCTCTGCATCTGGTTCTCTGATAATTTGCCCAGAGTCAAGTTTTTTTCTTTTCGCCTTACTCATATGAACGATCAGGTCAGGATATCGCCTGACCAGGTCGGCGCGCAGGACAAAAACGAGCGGTTGGGTATCTTTATTCGCAGCGGGATGAGCACCCAGCAGCGTTTTTCCCCAGGAGTGAATGTTGGAAATATCCTGGTAAGCTCCTGCCTGTCCGGGGCGATCTCGGGCATCCCAGAATTTGTGGAAATAGGTGCCCCGTTGATCGGTCGGGAATTCCCTCCAAAGTAGTTCAC
>JAGQXH010000474.1 GCA_020436695.1 Lewinella sp.
AGATCCTTTACGGATACCGTCTACGTAATCAACCTTATTTCATGAGAGTAGATAGTATGCATATCCAGCTCCGTGGAACCGGCAAAGCAGACGTCCGGCGCGAAGGTAAAACGGTAAAAATATAGGGTTATTTCTCCTGCGCAGACTATAAAATGGGGTTTTGGTGGGGAGTATTCGCCAAAGTGAAATTTTGGTCGTCGGTTGGGTGCCTACAAAAGAAAGTGTGTGTGTGGAAAGAACTATTTACTATAGAACTAATGCAAAGATAAGGCATTTATTACCTGAGTACAAATATATTATGATTTTAATGATACGGTACAACTTTTTGACAAATTTGAATATATTGCCTCTCCAAATACCCAAGCCATGAATTTATTCCTGCCATCCCGATTCTTCCTCATTGTAGGCGGCTTGGTCGTATGCTTCGCGCTGGGTTTTCCCATTCCCATTCTATATACTGTTGCCCGTTTGGGCTTCATTGTTTTTCTGGGCCTGATCCTGGTAGATGCATTTTTGCTGTTCAATAAGAATACACAGGTAAAAGTAAGGCGAAGATTGCCGCGACTTTTCGGGCTGGGCGATGATAATCCAGTACGGATCGAGCTGACCAATCTCAGCAATCTTCCGCTTAGTATTACTCTCATCGACGAATTACCGATTCAACTACAGATCCGGGATTTTCAGCAAAAGTTACAGCTTGACGTAAACGAACAACGGGAGATCACCTACCAGCTTCACCCCGTGGAAAGAGGAGAATATGAATTCGGCGCAGTGGTTATTTTCATGCGCAGTGTGCTGGGTATTCTGGAAAAGCGCTACCGGCACGTATATCCGATGAGCGTGGCGGTCTATCCATCCATTGCCCAGATGAAGCAATACGAGTTGCGGGCTTTTGACCGGATCAGTCAGTTCCAGGGCATCAAAAAGCTGCGCCGCATCGGACACAGTTACGAATTTGAGCAAATTAAGAACTACGTGCGTGGAGATGACTACCGAAGCATCAACTGGAAAGCTACCGGTCGCCGGAGTTCGCTGATGGTCAATCAGTACGAAGATGAACGCGCCCAGCAGATATACAGCATTATCGATAAAAGTCGCAATATGCGTATGCCTTTTGCCGGGCTCAGCCTGATGGATTATGCCATTAATACCTGCCTGGCCGTATCCAACATAGCGCTGCGCAAACACGATCGCGCCGGCCTCATTACCTTTTCGGACAAGATCGGCGCTACCATAAAGGCCGACAGTAAAGCCACCCAGCTCAATAAGATCCTTACGGCACTTTACCGCGAAGATCAGCGGCCGCTGGAAGCCAATTACGAGTTGCTTTACCACGCAGCCCGCAAACTGATCAACGGCCGGAGTCTGCTGCTGTTCTTCACCAACTTCGAAAGTTCCTATGCCCTCGAACGGGTGTTGCCTCTCCTGCGTCGTATCAATAACCTGCATCTGCTGGTGGTGATCTTTTTCGAAAATACTGAGATCCGGGATTTTGCAGAAAAAGAAGCCCACGACATCGAAGATATCTACCATCAGACCATCGCTCAGAAATTCCTTGCCGAAAAATCGCAAATGGTACAGATCCTCCGGCAGTACGGCATCCAAACGGTGCTCACCCGGCCGGAAGATCTATCCATCAACACCATTAATAAATACCTGGAATTGAAGTCAAAAGGCTTGATCTGAAAAGACTTCGGGTGCCATCGCATGGATGACCATCTATGCAAAACCACACTAAAACACAAACATCATACTAAATCACTATTGCATGCGACCATATATCCTTGCCGAATCCAATTGGAAATACATCAAAGAACAGGACTTCGACCTAGCCGTTCTTCCCTGGGGGGCTACCGAAGCCCACAATTATCATCTGCCTTACGCCACCGATATCTACGAAGCGGACGCGATTGCGGCCGAATCGGGCCGGATCGCCTGGGAAAAAGGAGCAAAGGTCATTATTCTGCCGACTATCCCATTTGGGGTTAATACCGGGCAGTCGGATATTTTTCTGGATATGAACCTGAATCCGAGCACCCAGGCTTCCATACTCCGTGACCTGATCGAAGTACTCGACCGGCAGGGTATCGAAAAACTGCTGGTGCTAAACAGCCACGGCGGCAACAATTTCCGGACCATGCTCCGGGAACTGGGTCTGGAATTTCCGGATATGTTCCTGAGTACCTGCGACTGGTTTCGCGCACTGGACAAGACCCGGTACTTCGAGGAAGGTGGTGATCATGCGGACGAAATGGAAACCAGCCTGATCCTGCATCTGCACCCACAACTTGTACGCCCGCTGGAAGAAGCCGGTGACGGGCATGACAAAAAGATCAGGATCGCCGGCATACGTGAAGGGTGGGCCTGGGCCGAAAGAAGATGGTCGGAAGTAACGGAAGATACCGGTGTGGGAGACCCCCGTAAATCTACCGCCGAAAAAGGGGAACACTATTTCAGGGATGTTACCGAAAAGGTAGGTCAACTTATGTACGATATTGCCGAAGCCGATATAAGCGATCTGTATGAGTAATTCAAGGATACAGGAAGAAGTAAAAAGCCGAATTGCCAAAGGGCTCAACTTCGGTATCGAAGCGGTGGAAGATGTACTGGCGCCCAATGCGCCCATTTACAATGATTTCATTCTGCTCAAAAGCAAGTACAATGATCTAATGTACATTTCCACCATGAATACGATGCCATACGATCAGATAGAGATCGGCATGGATCGTCTGCGGACTGCCTTGTTGCAACTGGTAGACCGGCTGGATGAGAGCAGTCTGGAAAAGGACGATATTCAGGCTGATCTTAAAGTGCAGGCGCTGCCTACCCGCCGTACCAACTTTTTTAAACTCCTGGACATACACTTTAAGAATCTGGATGCCATCCAGTACGTGGAAGTTTCCGACCGACAGGAGAGCCGGGAAAGCGGAAGAGAAGCCATCTATTTGCACTACAACCTGCACCGGCGAAGCCTCCGTAATCGGGATGATGTAAAAGCTCCGGACGGGCAGAACGTTCTGCAGTCCTATTTTTACGATTATTTTCACAACGAGACCGGCAAGCTGGAAGTGTACTTTAAAAACATCAAACACATGCTGGCCTATACCTTATCCAGCGAGATCGAGCGCCGTTTCTTTCTGGATACACTCCGCTCGCTTTTTTCCAAATTTGAACTGGCTACCATCTATTACTACGTGCTCAGTGAGATCGATCTGGAATTCAATGCAATGGTGGAGGAGAGTAAACTGTTGGCAGAGGGTAGCTATAGAGATGTATTGATCCGGTAGGAGTCATTGGGCACTTTCAATTCGACGGCACGATCTCCACCTCCAAACGGATAAAATCTCTTTCCTTAACTTTCTCATCTGCTGCCTTTTTAAGCTCCCGGTCAAACGGCCGGTTGAGATTATTTCCGGCCAGATCTTCCAGGTCCGTATCAATGCAAATGGAATAATGTCCGGCCCTCCAGCTATTTTCCGGAACGAATTGCCATACTGTGTCTCCGCCACTTAGTCGTACGCTCCCCGCTACCGGCTGATCTCCATCATCCAATACCCGGATCTGGCGTTGGACAAGAGCATGATCCATGGTTTCTCCAAACTGGATCGTTAGTGGTTCCATACTTCCGGCACGGGGCGTTTCCAAAGACCACTGATCAGGATCGGGTTGCCGGTAGTCGGGTGTCGTTACCCGAAATTGCTTTTCGAAGCTTCGGCCCAGAGAGTTACCGTTTACATCCTTCCATTCCGGCAGAATGGTCAGTTGATAAGTGCCACCTTCCGCCAGCACCACGCCGTGAGTTTCATGAGAAAGCAGTCCACGCTTCACTCGTCCGGGATCCAGCCAGAGTGTAAGCCGGCGGCGATCATCAGACCACAACTCGGGTTGCAACGGCACAAACGGCTGTTGGATGGTATCTCCGGCCAAATTGGTAAGTACAAGGTGTTCATAAGCCCGGCCTTCGCCCATAGGAGTTGAAAAGTGGAGATATATTTTTAATAGATTGGCCGGCACTTCTTCAACGGAGGGATATATTCCGATCAGCTCCGGCCGTACACCAATCGATGGAATGGTAAAAGAAAAAGGAAAAGATGGCCCCAGAAATGCCGTATAGGTCACTCCCGGACGAAACGAGAAAGTGGGCTGAAATATATAGCCGTAAGGTTCCCAGGTGACCTTACCCAGCACCGAAGGATAGTCATCGCCGGGCATTTCGGTGTGCTCACCTACATATATCCGCAGTTTATCTTCGGCGACAGGGCGCTCTTCCTGCGTACTGAGCGTAATCTCGTATTGACCGGCCGAAGTACGAACGAGCGCCCAGCCGGCTTCCTGGGCATTCCCTTGCAAGCAAAAGAATATATTGACGATAATCAGGAAAATTGATCTCATGTTGACCAGAATGGATAATAAATGAATCATGCGAATCAGGAGTTAACCAGCACTATTTCCTTAGCCTTATAGGTGTAGTGCACCGTCATATTTCTAGCACCATGCTTCAGCTACAGCGTAGCGTAACATTTACGCTAGTGCCGGGGCATGTGTAACGCTGCTCTGCAGCTCAATTTTAGTTCGTATCCCAGTGTTGGAAATATTTCGGTGCGCTGCACCTCTGCTACAGAGGCTGTGCGAGGAGCACCTTTTTTCTAAATACGTTTTCGCTATTCGAAACCTGAGCTGCCTCCCGGTTTGATCTTTTTACCGCTGATTTGCATGAATCATCCCGAATTTTCAGAATAATAGAAAGACCATAGGGAGAAAAGTCTGATGAATCAGTTTGTTGCCAGTTGCCGGTTTGTCAACTGATTAATCGGCAACTGGCACACTTAATTGATTATTCACCAATATTTACAATCTTCTCGTATCCAGCGTATGCAGATCAAGATCGCCATTGGACATGCGCTGCAGCACCAACACCTGGCTATCGCTCAGCTTGTCCAGTTGCTGTATGTTTACGTAGGGCAGCGCAATAAAATGTACGCCGGCGGTGCCCTCATCATCCGGTACCGGCTCGGTCAGATAATCCTCAAATTGCGAAATTTTTTCCGGATCGATACGCATTAGGGCCCGACTTGTGTTAGCCAGCAATAAGAAAGATTTTCCATCCTTTTCGTAAGAAATAATATCGAGCGGCGTATTGCGGTTACCCAGCTCCGCTACGGTCTTACCTTTAATATGTTTGCCCGGCTGTACCTCATCCATTGGGAACAGCACCAGGGGCGTACAGGTATAACTGGCAATGAGATAATCCTTTCCATCTATCTGATATGGCATGAAAGTCTTGATGGGGGCGTAGGTCTCATAACGGCCATGTGAAGCGTGATAGATCTCCAGGGTGGCTACCTGTTGCTTGTCTTTGAAAGGGAACGGAATAGCGTGAAAAGCGGAACTGAATTCTTCATTGGCTAAACCCGAAACCATCACCCGGTCGCTCTGAAAGGCCAGATCGGAAATAGACCACTGGCGCAGAGAACGTCCGCGTTGATCTTTGGCATCCGGTCCTACGGCCTTTTGCAGTATGGTTTTGGAAAAGCTGACACTTTCCAGCGGGAAATGGTCGAATTTCATGCCGTCGGTCGTTACCAGAATGGGCTGACCATCCTGTCTGTGTACAGCGATGTATATCTTCTTAGAAATAGGATTAACCGCTATATCCTGAATGGTAATATCGTCGGCAGTGGTACCTACCAGCGCGGCGATCTGCTGATCTATTTTTTTGAGATCAATGGATTCGGGCGCTGGTGCATCGGAATGGTCTTTGGTATCAATGGCAATAATGGCGGCCTGCCGGGAATCCCCGATAAACAGGATGCCTTCAGGACCAAAAGCAAGGGCGTTAACGGAAGCGATCTGCGGATTACCGATCTCGAAATCTTCCGTCCAGTTTACAGTAGGTGTGTTGGCAAAACTACTTAGGTGTGCAATGGCAAGAATAAGCAGGGTGGAAAAGAAGGTTTTCATATTGTTCGATTTGATTTACTATAAAAATAATCAAAATCTTTAACATCTCCTTTTCCTGATTGTTTTGAAACAAGAGTGCAGTTGCTAACTGTATACTGTTGATAATAAACCAGATAGTATTAATTCAAATCCCAGAATGAGCGTGGCCGGCGGTATACACGAAGCGTATCCCTCAGGGTAAGTGCCAGATATAGAACAACCGGCAGGCTGACCAGCAAAAAGGTGATCGGCGAAAGATCAATGATAAAAACGGCAATCAGCGTCAACAGCAGAAGCCAGAAAACCGGCCTGCGTTCCCGGTAACGGTAAATGTGCCAGTAGAAGGCCGCACTGATCACCTGCCAGACCAGCAGAAAAACCAATCCCCAATTGACCGAATCGAGGGCACTTTCACCAAACAACAACAATAACAGGCAAAGTATCAGCAGTATGGCCTGGCCGCTAAGATCCGTTTTCATTTGACTGCGCGAGATCATAATGTCATTTGCTTTTTTCCAACGGTATAGGAGGTTAGGGAATAATAGTAATATAGTATAGCTGCCATAACGCTAATACTGAGCATGACGACAAAAAAAGGCATTTCCAACTCATAGAGCGGAAAAGAAAAAAGACGTCGTGGCAGCCAGTCCGATAAAAAGGAGATGCTTATCGGTAAACTACAAAAAGATACAGCTGTTATCATGTATAGACATCTAATGTTATCTTTAAGAAATAATCCAAGCACAAGGGCACTAAAAAGCTGCCATATTCCCAACGGAATCAGACCGGCCAGTGACCACCCCAACAATGAACGATCGAAAAGCATCATCCCGGCGGGAAGCAGAACATTAAGCAAAAGAA
>JAGQXH010000475.1 GCA_020436695.1 Lewinella sp.
AAAGTGTGGAAATAACTTTCACTTCAAAATCATTCGCTGGAGCATTATGATTCAGGCATAACGGACAGTCCTATGCTTGATTCGCTCTTAAAACAGAAAGGGCGCCTGGGGATAACCCTCAACAGTGATGAAAAAGCCAAATTGCTGACATTTTTTAAAACACTGAATGATGAAGACTTTAGCTGATCGTTGCGTAGCTGGAATTCTCTGCGCATGCCGATGCAGCCTTAATTGAAAATGGTTATTTTTCCACCCGATGACCCAAAGTGCCTCATATCAGGAGATCTATCCGCAAAAAGAGCAGTTAAAAAAGCTCATCAAGCTTTACTACACGTATCGTTCGGACGATCAGGCCGGTTGCGAAAGAATCACTTATTACCCCAATTATACCGTTACGCTCAACATCTACCGGCATTCCCGGGTACAATGGGACGCCTTTAGCCGTACTCATACCCCGGATTCGGGAAATCCGTTCCTGATCCTGCTGGTCAGTAAATTCGACCGCTCGAGGGAGATCATTCAGAAAGGTGTCTTTGATAAATTGAGCATCGTTTTCCATCCGCTGGGTTTTAATCATTTCCTGTCCGGACCGCTCTCATATTATGCCCGGGATCATTTTTCCTTTTTTAATGCCTTCGGCCCTCCTTTTGAAGAATTGCTGAAACAAGTTTTTGCCACGGATCAGCTCACGGAGAAAAGGGATTTGCTGGATGCTTTTTTCAGCCGGCAACTGCAGGGTTTTCAGGAGGATAGAATATCCTACGCCGTGCACCACATTTTAAGTAGTAACGGGCAGATCGCCGTTAGCCGGCTTGCATCGGAACTCGGATTGTCGCGTAAGACCCTGTATCGTCTTTTTCAACGACACCTGGCTTATTCTCCGCGTGAATACCGGTCGGTCGTCAAATTCAGAAATGCCCTGAATACTTACCAGAAGGAGCGGGAAAAACCGAATTTTTCCTCCCTGGCCTACGCCGCCAACTATTATGACCAATCCGATCTGAATTTCCACTTCAAAGAAAAGACCGGCCTGACTCCTAGCCGGCTCTTTGAAAGCTTGCAGACCATTGAGCGGGGTTTATACTGGACGTTGTCCCAAAAGTCCAAGACCGGCCATCAATCGTAGGCTATCTTTGCCCTAATTTCAAGCATCAATCAGTATGGATTACGAAAAGACCATCATGCTGCTTATGGCGGCCTTTGTTTTACATTGTTGTTCATCCAAGGAGTCTACCTCCATTGGGTCCCAGACTGCTGTCGGCTATGAGCGCACCCAATTGCCCTACGACACGACTCAACTCTGGATCACGCCCGACTCTCTAATCCGCGAGCTGGTGATCATCGACTGCCCCGGTGGCCCGGATAGTATCCTTGAATTCCAGTCCCGGGATCAACAGCGTTATCGCTATTTGCCCGATTACAGCCGCTTTAGCATTGTTAGCCTGTATCAGGCGCAATCCTTTAATTCTTCGCTGTATCAATATGCGCGCGTATTCACCCCGGAAGACGCAGCCTACGAGGTGGCGATCACATCCGAGATGTTACATCGGGCGATCGCGTACTTCAAAAGCAGAGGTAAAAAAGTCTACGTTGTCGGTTCTTCCTACGGGGCATTTGTGATCCAGCACTATCTGGCCAACTACGAGTCGGAAGCTGATCTATATGTGGTCCTATCCGGCCGTCTGGATATGGATCAGCCGATGGTGGAGGAAAATCTGCAGGGCAACAGCGGGCGATTTCGGGAAGATGGCCGTACCTACGTGCCGGATGAAGATCCTATTGCTATAACCGACCGTGATCAGGATACCCGGGAAGACCTGGTTTGTAACCGGCTGAAGGCCGCCATTGGGCAGGCACGCTATACGGATCTGCTTGCCCAAAAAAACTTATCCAATGTGATCTATATATACGCTCCCAATGATGAGCAAGTGGGGAGCCTGCGGGAGGAGGAGATAGCCTTTCTCCGGCAAAAGGGAGCGCTCGTATTTGCCGATGATCGGGGGCATGGTAAAACCTGGCAGCGCCTCATCGATGAAGTGGGCAAGGGAAAAATTCCGGGATGGTAGGTCTTGTAATGCTTACATCCAAACGTTAGAATTAGACATGATACTTTACTTAAACTAACCAGGAACAACAGCCTGCAGCAGCCCGGGCTTCATATTAATCGCCGCTCCCGCTGTTATGCCTGAGGTAACCGCAGGTGCAATAGCCCGCATCGGAGAGACCGCCATAACTACCGCCAATGATTAGCACATCAAGTGCCTATTGTTCTTTCATGAATGCGATGCGTTTTCCTACAGGAAGCAATAATTAATTAATGCAACAGTGTTGCAGGTTATTTATTTTTTGTAATTTTGCCTAAAAAAGGGAGTATGGAGCTACGTTGGCTGTTTTTGTTGAGCTATTGGTTGCTGAATGTGCCGGTTTTTGCCCAAACGGAAATCGATTGGTTTATACTGGCAGATGCCAAATTTAGCCGGGTGCTGGTGAAGCAATACAATTCAGTCTATCTCATTCCAAAGTTCGGGAAACAGCTAAAAGCCTACGATGGGGAGGAGGTGATCCTGGCCGGCTATACCATTCCCCTGACTGCCGATTTCTCGCAGTTGGTGTTGTCTAAATCACCCTATGCCTCCTGTTTTTTTTGTGGCCAGGCGGGGCCGGAAACGGTGGTGGAACTGGAACTGAAACCAAAGGCAACAAAACGGCGTTACCGGATGGATGAGTATGTGCGTTTTAAGGGGGTGTTGCGGTTAAACAGGAAGGATCCCCGCTATTTGTGCTATCGGTTGACGGAGGCGGAGGTGTATGAGGAATGAGCCGCAAGTCAGAGCTCACTTGCGACCCATTATACAGGAGTGGAATAACCGTTTAGGAGGCGCAACTCACACATTCCCGGAACCGGTTAACCATCTCCTGTGCTACCGAAGAGCTGCGTTGATAGTACAGACTTTTGACCCCCAACCGCCAGGCTTCGATCAGCAGGGCATTTACTTCTTTTACCGGCATTTGCGGAGGGATATTGAGATTGAGCGACTGTGACTGATCGATGTGTTTTTGCCGGGCGGCAGCCTGGATAATGATCTCATGCGGATTGATCTCCCGGAAGGTCCGGAACACTTCTTTTTCGTGTTCGCTCAGGCCCTCCAAATGTTGCACCGATCCATTTTTCAGGAGGATGGATTGCCAGATATCTTCCCGGTCCAGACCTTTCTCGGCCAGCAGCCGTTGCAGGAATTTATTCTTCCGCATGAAATTCCCTTTGGCCAGCCCCGCCTTATAGTAATTGCTGCTGTAGGGTTCGATGCCGGGCGACGTTTGCCCCAGAATGGAGGAGGAGGAAGTCGTTGGAGCAACGGCCATCACGGTGGCGTTGCGGCGGCCATATCCCCGCAGCAATTCCGGTTCGCCGTAGGCTTCGGCCAGATCAGCGGAAGCCTTTAGGGCACGGGTGCGGATCTGGGAAAAAACCTGCGTATTGAACAACTTAGCGTCCATACTTTCAAAGGGGATCATCTGTTGTTGCAGATAGGCGTGGTAGCCCATAACGCCCAGCCCCAGCGCCCGGTGGCGGGAGGCAAAGCGATGGGTGCGCCCCAGGTAAAACTGTCCGGCCGACTTTTGAATGAATTCCTCCATGACCGCATCCAGGAACCAGATGGCCGTTTCCACCGCATCCGTATCCTTCCAATCGGCGTAGTATTCCAGGTTCATGGAGGACAGGCAGCAAACGAAGCTTTCGTCCTCCGCCACCGGCAGCGCGATCTCAGAGCACAGGTTGGAATTATGGATGCGCATCTGCTTGTCGCGATAGACGTCTGCCGCACCCCGATTAATGTTATCGCTGAAGATGATGTAGGGGAGCCCCTTTTCCTGCCGGCTGTGGAGCACTTTAGCCCAGATCTGACGCTTCTCTTGGTCACCGTCCACCATTTCCTGCATCCATTGGTCAGACACCGTCACCCCAAAGAAAATATTCTGAATGGGGTTGCCGATGTCTTTGATCTGTAAGAAATCCGCCACATCCGGATGTTCGATGTCCAGATAGGCCGCGAATGCTCCACGGCGTACATTGCCCTGGCTGACCGTATCGATCATGGCGTCGAACATTTTCAGGAAGGAAACCGGACCGGAAGATTTTCCATTATTGCGAATGGGTGCACCGCGCCCACGCAAATGACCGAAGTAGGCGGAGGTACCGCCGCCCAGTTTGGTCATCATAATACATTCGGAGAGGGTTTGGGTGATGCCCTCCATGCTGTCTTCGACGTAAGAACCGAAGCAACTGATGGGCAAGCCCCGATCGGTGCCCATATTGGCCCAAACTGGGGAGGCAAGCGACATCCAGCCGCGCGCGACCAATGCTTCGAATTTCGGTTGCAGGTCGGGCCGCTGTAACCTTTGAGCGGCTGCATTAGTGATCCGGAATACGGCATCCGGCAGGCTTTCGCCCGGTAGCAGATAACCTCTTTCCAGTACGGTCATGGATTCTTTGGTGGCCCAGTGGTAGGGTGTTATAGTGGTGGTGGTCATGGATTTTTTTAGTTGTTAGTCAGTAGTACTGATTATTGATTGGTCTATTGACTGATGACTATCGGCTGCCGACTAAAACAAAGCATCCGCAGTAAAGGACTGATTATGTTTGGAATACTCTACCGGTCGCTTGGCGAAGAAATCGTCCAGGGTATTGGCGAAAACTTCCGCTTCGAACCAGTTCATTTTTTGCAGCAGGGATCGGTCGATATCGAACAGGGGTTGCAGGCTAATCTGTTGTAGGCTAGTGTTGATGCGGTGTTTCATGAAATTGAGCAGGGCGGCCTTTGACAGATGTTCCAATTCGCCGGTTTCGAAGATCCAGTCGAGGATAGCCTTTTCCTGCTCGATGGAGCGACGGGCGGTATCGTAGATCGCATCCTGATATTTTTCGCTGAGCCAGGATGGGTTTTCTTGTACGATCTGATTGAAAATATAGATACCGGCATTGGCGTGGATTTGTTCGTCCTTGCTGGTCCAGGCAATGATGTTGCTGGTATTTTTCAATAGGCCCCTGAAGTGAGTAAACGACAAGATGGTAGCAAACTGGCTGAACAGCGATACATTTTCGACCAGGATGGAAAAGGTGATCAGATTGAGGCCGAAACGCTGTTGCTCGGAATCCAGTTTGACATCTCCGGCTCGCTCTTTCAAAAATGCTATACGCTCCATCAGTACGCCGGTCTGCAATACTTTTTCAAACTCGCTTTCCAGTCCCAGCACATTCAGCAGACGCGCGTAGGCCTCTGAATGGCGAAATTCGCACTCGGCAAAGGTGCTGCCCAGGCCGTTGAATTCGGGTTTGGGCAGGTGTTGATACAGATTTCCCCAAAAGCTTTTCACATCCACTTTCACCTGGGCAATAGCCAGCAGGGTGCGCTGGATGGCATTTCTTTCGCATTCATTGAGGTTGACTTTAAAATCCTGAATATCTCCGGTGAAGTCTACTTCATTGTGTACCCAGAAGGTCTGGTGCAGGGGGGCGATAAAATCCATAACTTCGGGGTACTCAAAGGGCTTATAAGCCAGGCGGTGTTCAAAAATTTGACTCATAGGTACATTTTGGTAGTATCAGGAAGCAATGGTAGAAGGGTACGCCGGCCGTTACTTCCCGGGCAGGAAGTTGGGATGGAGTAACCACGGTACCTTTTTTCCCGAAAGTTCGTAGTTAGGTAATGCGACAATGGCAGGTATTCTGACTTGCCCCCGTTTTTGCGGCCTTCCCATTCCGTAGTAAGTGGAACAGTGGCACAAAGCGCAAAAACGTTAGTAGGGCTTACAGCAGCGGGTACTGTTCAGGATTCGCACCTGATTCCCTGTTGTGATCCCGCAGGATCACCATTGTTTGTGCAAGTTATGAACTAAGAACAGCTATTTCCAAATTTTGAATGAAATAGATATTAACACTGTGTTGACAACTTTGTGTGAATAGCTATAATTGATTGAAAATTAAATTTTTACGAATTTGTGTCTTTGAATGACAATGTGGATATGTTGTTAGTTTGTTGTGGAGAAGTGTTCTGCCGGTTTTTTAGCTTGGAACCCTGTGGAACATATCTTTACGTCTATTTATTTACTGTAACAGAGGCTGTAACAAGGAATGGAAAAGGGGATACTGGTCGCCCGTTACTAGAGAAAAGGCTATAGCTCGCAGGAGATCGCTGATCTTTCGGCAATGCCTATTGAGAAAGTGGAGACACTGATCAGGCAGTTGGAAGGGGAGGCGTAAATTTGCATGCTTGTATATGGTACTACCATTGCTTTTCGTCCCAAAATGCAATAATTGCCCGATTCACATCTGCCACATTTTCCATATTACAAGCGTGCCCGGCTTTGGCGATCTACCGCTCCGTGGAGAAACAAGAGCCACATCATGGTAAGTAAAATATAGATATTACTAAAGTCTTGTTCAAACGGCCTCGCCCGTATGCTTTTAGTAGAATACTGCCTGGAATGATCAGTGAACAGATACTGCTGAAGAAAAACACCCTCCGCTCCTTTTTTTCCGGACACACTTCCATAGTGGCCTGCAATAGTTTTATGGCTGCCAAAATGCTCACCGATTTTTATCCGGAAAGTAAAGTGAAGCCCATCATATGGACAACGGCTACACTCCTGCCGGCAATCACCGGTTATCTAAGGGTGAAGGCCGGTAAGCATTTCATTACGGATGTTTTGGCAGGCCTGGCTGCCGGAGCTGCAGTGGGGTTGCTAA
>JAGQXH010000476.1 GCA_020436695.1 Lewinella sp.
GAAGCGGGAAGAAGCGTCCGAACGCACGGTACCCGTAATGAGATATTTATCATTCAGCTGGATATTGGCCCGGCCGAAGAAGGAGATCCGGTTGGAGTTGGTCAGATCGGCTGTTTCCAGACGGTCTGTCCGGCCGAAGGTCATGTTTGCGAACAGCTCTTCCGGTGAAATACTAAGGCGGAAATCCTCGGCCCGAACCAGGCTGTAGGTGCCGCCGTTGGAGTAGATCTCGTGTCCGGCGATGAAGTCCATCTTCAGGGCAGCACTGGCCGTATAGCGATAGGATACGGTGTTCAACCAGCGATAAGAATCACTTTCGTTGTTGGTCTTTACCCCCAGCGGCAGGTTGCCACCGTTGTTGAAGGATTCACTGGTGAGTGGTCCGTAGAAACGCAGGTTTTCATCAAAACGCTTAGAGGTTGTAAAGGTGGATTTAAGATCCAGATTGTCAAGCACGGCCCAGTTCAAAGCGGCGTTGATGATGTAGTCGTTGGTGGTTCTTTTCCGCCAGTCCTGCTTGGCCAGTTCCGTTGGACTCACCAGACTTCTGATGAAGGCCTGGTAATCATCGTTGGGATCGATGTTGTTGAGATCGATCACCAGTTCATCCGCAATACCGTTTACCGGGCGGGTCTGTACGGCGTCCTTGATGTTGATCTGTGCACTGCCGGAAGTGCCGGCACCGTCTACGACGGTATTGGTGATCCGGGTAGAGGCTTCAAATGTAAGTTTGTCCGATAATTTCTGATTGAGTTTAAAGTTAATGGCATTCCGGAGAAAGCCGGAGTTGAGCATCAGGCCTTCGTCATTATTATTGGTCAGACTCAGGCTGAGTTTTGTCCGGTCCGTACCGCCGGAAATGGAAACGTTGTGATACTGAGACAGGGTCGGTTCTCCGAACAATTCCTGTTGCCAGTCGGTGCCGGGGCGTTGTTGGTACAGTTCGAGGTCATCGTAGACCCCGAAAAAGCGTTCGAAGTTATTGAGAGCAGCTTCGGATTGTACGGCTGCGTACTCGTAGTTGGCCAGGGCAAACTCATAAGGAGAAAGCACCTCATAACGACGATCACCGGGCAGCGTCTTGGATTGAAGGAATCCGTTGTATGAAACCGAGATCTTTCCGGCCGTGGGTGTTTTGGTCGTGATCACGATCACCCCGTTGGAAGCCTGGGCACCGTAGATGGCAGTTGCCGCTGCATCTTTCAGTACGTTGATACTTTCAATATCGGTGGGAGGGATATCGCGGATGCTGTTCACAATGAAACCGTCCACCACATACAAGGGCGAGTTGTCCTGGGTAATGGAGCCACCGCCGCGAACCCGGATCACGACTTCCGCATCCGGAGAACCGTCGGTAGTAAATACGTTTACGCCGGGCAGACGTCCCTTAATGGCATCGGCGGCACTGGCCACGGGTACTTTTCTGATCTGGTCGCCACGTAACGAGGCTACTGATCCGGTGAGGTCCGAACGTTTCACAGAGTTATAGCCTAATACGACTACTTCATCGAGTACATTGGCATCGGAACCCATGACCACATCGATGGTTGAGCGACCATTAACCGCTATCGACTGGTTTTCAAAGCCGATATAGGAGAACTGAAGGGTATCGTTGGGGCCTGCTTCAATCGAGTACTTACCGTCAATGTCGGTAACGGATCCCGTAGTGGAATTTTTCAGCAGCACGTTTACCCCGATCAAGGGTTGGTTCTGCTCATCGGTTACTTGTCCTGAGACGAGGTTTTGTGCTACCCCCATGGTAAACGACAGGAGCACAAACGCCAGGAGTAAACCGAATCTAGCTTTCTTTCGTCTTGTTGTCATAATATAAAATTTCGTTATTGCACAATCTTGCAGATGAACATTACAAACCTAGTGTAGTCCATCCGATCGGAAGGCGCATTAATTAACATATATACAGCCTGATTTAACTAATTCCGTTCAATGTCCAGCCGCCGGCTGTCGATAGTCGATAGTCCCGTAGTCGTGCCCGGTTTATATGGATGCGCGCCCTAAGTCGGGCTGTGTCCTATCCTAAAACAGGCATCATTTTTTAACCTCAATTGCACACCAAATGCCTGAGGTTAAGCTGTCGGGTTTGATGATTTATGGTTATCCGTGTAGTGTGTTGAGTTGATTTTGCGGGTCAGCTTTGTGTAGAATGGTTTTTAATAGTTAGATCTCGAGATCTTGTGTGTAATTGAAAAACCAAAAAGTATAAGAGATTCGAAAATCAGTATAAGGAGTTAGAGCTGCTTCCGTACGATCTTTGTCTTATTATTTAAAAAATAAGGAAAGATGAGTATGAATAAATTTGGCAAACAAGGGTGGACACCCGATCGAATTGAAGACGTACAAGGAAAAACTTACCTCATTACAGGTGCAAATACTGGAGCAGGTTTTCAAGCGGCAAGAATACTTTTAGAAAAAGGTGCCGAAGTGGTAATGCTAAACCGCAACAAAGAAAAATCTAGAGAAGCCATTGTCGAACTGGAAAAAGAATTTGGCCCAAGTACAAAGATATCATTCATTGAAATGGACTTGTCTGAGCTGGATTCCGTACGTAAGGCTGCGGGTGAAGTATTGAAGACTGTACCCAAAATTGATGCATTGATATGCAATGCGGCCATCGCTCAGGTGCCGAAGCAAACCTTTACGAAGGACGGCTTTGAAAGCCAGTTGGGAGTAAATCACTACGGACATTTCCTGTTGTGCGGATTGCTCTTTGAGCGGATTGAAGAATCGAACGGACGGATTGTAGTGGTTGGCAGTGAAGGGTATAAGATGGGCATCAAAACCATTCAGTTTGATGACATGAACTGGGATAAAAATTATCACCCAATGAACACCTATTGCCACAGTAAATTGGCTCAAATGATGTTTGCCTACGAATTGCAAGACAGAATCAAAGCAGCCAACAAGAATACAAAAGTATATGTGTGTCACCCGGGTTCTTCGGCTACTTCTCTCATCAAAAACAGTGGGGGTTTAAGGGATCGGATTATTTTCGGATTGATGTCGATGACACCATTGGTTCAATCAGCCGAGAAAGGTGCTTATCCGGAAGTGATGTGCGCTACCGAAGCGGAAGAAAACCTGAATCAGAAAGCATATTATGGACCTACCGGTAGAATGCAATGGACTGGCCCTGTTGGGGAATGTAAATTAGAACCGCACGCTCAGGACAAGACGGTTGCCGCTAAATTGTGGGAAGTATCAGAAAATGAGACCAACTATGAATGGAACCTTTAATTTAGCCAAACATGCAGCACTTTAAAACATTATCCGCTTACCTGGATTATTTAGAGCTACCACGTCCGGAGCATCCTATGTTTAGTATGTTTACCGCTCTGGGTGAAGGTTTTTTGCCGTGCCCGAAAGAAAGCTCGCCGCCCATTACCAACGACTGCTATTCTATTAGTTTTAAAAAGATCGTAAAGGGCGATTTAACCTACGGACGTACGAAATATGATTTTACCAATGGTACTTTGTTCTTCATTGCGCCAAGACAAGTGTTGCAGTGGGATGATAGCGTGGTGTTTGAGCAAAAAGGTTTTTCCATCAACTTTCATGAAGATTTTCTGAAAGGAACTGAGTTGGCGCATCAGATAAAGAAATACGGATTCTTTTCATACTCCGCCAATGAAGCCCTTCATCTTTCGCCAAAAGAAGAAAGACAAATCGAGTTAATTGTAGAGAATATTGATCTTGAATACCAAAACAATCAGGATTCATTTAGCAAAGAGATCATCATTTCTCATCTGAGCACACTTTTAAAATATGCACAGCGCTTTTACGAAAGGCAATTCACCAATCGAATGGAGCTTTCTAATGATCTGCTGGAGCAGTTTAATCAGCAGCTGGAAAACTATTTTGATTCGGGACAATTGGAGGCAAATGGGATCCCAAGCATCGAGCAAATTGCCGACAAGCTCTCGGTTTCGCAGCGTTACTTGAGCGATACACTTAAAAAAGAAACAGGAAAAACCTCAACAGAGCATTTACATTTGTACCTGATTGATGAGGCCAAGAATATTTTGTTGAATCCCAACAAAACAATTTCTGAAGTAGCTTACGAATTGGGCTTTGAATACCCTCCCTATTTTTCAAGACTATTCAAAAAGATAGAAGGCATCAGCCCAACAGCGTACAGAGAAAAATATAAAATGAATTAACCATGGAAATATTAAAATTAGCGACTGAATGGGCCAGATCCGAGGTGTTCTCAGCGCGATTCTTCATCTTTTTCGCGATCTTGTTCTTAACTGCAAGCATCGGGTTTTGGCAGCTGGGTAAAACCGAAATGGCAAAGGCCTATATCATCCCAACCTTAGTAGCCGGCCTTTTAATTTTAGCGGTTGGTGTGGGCATATTCTTTGCTAACAAATCGCGCATCACCAGCTTTTCCGAAGCGTATAATGAAAGCCCAACTGAGTTTGTAAGATCGGAAATAACCCGTACTGAAAAATCAATGGGCGAATACAGGACCATCGTATTCAAAGTCATTCCTTTCATTATTGTTGCCGCTGCACTGCTGCTTGTTTTTGTTGACAAACCTATGTGGCGGGCAACAGCCATCACCACTATTGCGATGATGGCAGTCATTCTCTTGGTGGATAGCAATGCCAATGCAAGAATCATAGAATATAGAAATCAATTAGAATTAGTGGACAAATAAGAAAAAGGTCAACTTGTAAATGGAAATGATAAAAAACTATACACAACGACACCTATAAGTATTATCGTCCTGCGAGACGTTACTGCTCATCGCCAAATCGTTGGATAAAAATGCTTAGGTTTTCAGCGGTTTACTTCGTCTGGCGACCAAGAAAACTTAACAGCCGGTCCATCATGGGTTCATACCAGGGGTAAAAGAACCAAAAGGTATGTGGTGCATCTTCAAATTCCAGGGTGTCGTGATAAATACGGTGTTCGTCGTAATGCCTGATCAGATCATCTCTTCCGGCGTGGAAACGGGGGGAAGAGCCGTTGATGAACAATATGGGCGGTGAATGACGGTCGACATATTCCAGCGGGGATGCCTCCCGCCAGTTGGCCCAGTGGGTTTCCCTGCCGCCGCCCAGCCAGCGTGAAGCGGCACTGCCTTCCGCATTAGCTTCCGGATGAATAAAGGAAACGATGCCGTCCATGTTGATGATCCCTTTGATCAGTTTTTGTTTTCCCGTTGTTGCAGCTTTGTAAGGTAGCGCGTCATTTTCAGTAGTACCCAGCAGCGTGGCCAGTTGTGCACCGGCCGAAGCGCCCAGTACGAATAATTGACGGGCATCAATTCTGTACTTTTTCCCGTTTTTTCCGATCCATGTAATGGCATCCCACAGGTCTTCAATGCCGGCGGGATATTGAGCCTCGGGACTCAGCCGGTAAGAAACAGGTATGCCTACATAACCGTGGCGGGCCAGATCTTTGGCCATCATTTCCATATGTGATCTGGCGCCTGAGGCCCATCCACCGCCGTGGATCATTAATACGGCTGGTCTCAATTCGTTTTTTTTGCCCTTCGGCGAGTAGATGTCCAGTTGTAGCTCATGTTGGCCGACCTGCTTATAGGTCAGGTTTATGGATGCCACTACTTTAGGGCCTGCTTCTATTTCCGCTACAACGATATCCGGATATGCTTTTTTAACCTTGTCGTAGGAGCCGGCTACCGTGTAGGAACTATCTACCGGATAGATAGCTTTCTGGGCAGATACCACCGGCATATCTGAGACCAGGCACAAGACGAAGACTGATATGGGAAGGAAGGGGAGTTTCATGTTGATCAATAATTAAAGTTGTCAGTTGCCCAGTTTGAGCATTTCATATAACGTTCCGAGCCGGGAAACTGGTACCAAGGATCGAATACCGGTCAAACATAATCCTTCCAGTGGATCACCTTTTCTTCCTGCATGGCCAGGTTGGCCAGCGCCACGCAGATAGCACTGCCTTTTCCACTTTCGTAGCCAACCAGTGGGGCTTTGTTCTCCCGAATACAATCACCGAAGCTGGCCAGGCAGCGCACCGTGGGCTCAGCATCTTCGCGTCCGGCCTCTTCGGAGTAGATGGAGATCGGCTCGCCTTTTTTTAACAGTTGGGCGGTAGCGCCACTGACGGCATCTACTTTCTGGGGTTTTTCCAAATCTTTGGCAAGATCTGTGAAGTAAGTCGGTTCGACGTACAGTTGCGCAGTGTAATCCGCTTCCCTTACCAACTGAATGGTAGCATTCTTTCCGTAAAATTTCATCTGGAAACCCATCTGTGCATTAGTGGTCAGACAAGTGCAGTTCAGTTTGACTCCTTCCGGATACTGGAAAATGGTGTGCACGTTATCGTAAGTTTCCCGTCCGTCCTTCCAATAATCGATTCCGCCGATGCCGGTGACCTTAGTGGGCGTACCTCCCAGCATCCAGTTGACAATATTGATCTGGTGGGAGGATAACTCACCGATGAGGCCGGCGGAATATTCCCGGTACATCCGCCAGTTAATGATGCGTTCGAATTTCGGGTCAGGAACCGGACGACGCCAGTCTCCGTTGCGGTTCCAGTAGCATTCGATGTGGCTCAATTCACCGAATTCATCGCCATCCAGTATTTCCTTTACCATATTGTAAATGGGATTGTACCGGTGCTGATAACCAACCTGGAAAACCTTTCCGGATCCATCTACAATAGGTTTCAACGCCTTGGTCTCTTCAACAGTGAAGGTCATGGTCTTTTCGCAGTACAGGTGTTTCCCGGCA